>DAIQBR010000004.1:11772-32172 GCA_036781105.1 Kiloniellaceae bacterium | reverse complement strand
TGAAGCTCGCCTATGCCGACCTGCCGGGCTTCCCGCAGCCCTCGGTCGCCGGCCACGGCGGCAGCCTGGTCCTCGGCAACCTCGCCGGGCGCCGCGTCGCGGTCATGCAGGGCCGCGCGCACTTTTACGAGAGCGGCCGCGCCGACGGCATGAACCCCGCCCTGGCAACGCTGAAGGAGCTCGGCTGCCGGCGCCTTGTCCTCACCAATGCCGCCGGCAGCCTGCGCGAGGACGTCGGGCCGGGCCGCCTCATGCTGCTGCGCGACCACATCAACTTCGCCGGCGTCTCGCCGCTCTTCGGGCTCTCCGGCAACGAACGCTTCGTCGACCTGGTTGACGCCTACGACCCCGCCGCCTGCGATCGCCTGGTCGAAATTTCGCGGCGCCTCGACATTCCCTTGGCGGAGGGCGTCTACGTCTGGTTCTGCGGCCCGCATTTCGAGACCCCGGCGGAGATCAGGGCGGCGCGGCTGCTGGGCGGCGACGCGGTCGGCATGTCGACGGTGCCGGAGGTGATCGTCGCCCGACTGCTCGGCCTCAAGGTAACGGCGCTTTCCATGATCACCAACCTGGCGGCGGGCATGTCCGCCGAGCCGCTGTCCCACGACCAGACCATGCGCCACGCCACCGCGGCTGCCGGCGACATGGCGCGGCTGCTGACGGCTTTTCTGGAGGAGTTGGGTGATGACTGACGCCGGCGCTGACCTGCAGTCGGTCGCGGCCCGCGCGATCCGCCTGCTCGATCTGACCAGCCTCAACGACGGTGACGACGATGCCGCTGTGTCGGCGCTCTGCAATCGCGCGCTGACGGCACCCGCCCCCGTGGCGGCTGTCTGTATCTGGCCGCGCTTCATAACCCTGGCGCGCGGCCTGCTGGAGCACAGCGGCGTGCGCGTCGCCGCCGTCGCCAACTTTCCGGCCGGCGGCGACGACGTTGCATCTGCCGTGAAAGAGTCCGAAGACATCGTCAATCAGGGCGGCGACGAAGTGGATCTCGTCATGCCCTATACCCGCTGGCTCGCTGGCGATGTCGCCGTGGCACGCGAGATGATCGCCGCCTGCAAGGCCGCCTGCGGTGACCGGGTGCTGCTGAAGGTTATTCTGGAAACCGGCGAACTGCGCGAGCCGGCGAAAATCTACGACGCGGCTGGCGACGCCATCTCCGCCGGCGCCGACTTCGTGAAGACCTCGACCGGCAAGATCGCCGTTTCGGCGACCCTCGAGGCGGCCGAGGCCATGCTGCAGGCGATCAGGGACAGCGGAAAGGACGTCGGCTTCAAGGCGGCCGGCGGCATCCGCGACACCGCGACGGCCGGCGCCTATCTCGCCCTGGCCGACCGCATCATGGGACCGGACTGGGCCGACCCGCGCCACTTCCGCTTCGGCGCCAGTGGCCTGCTCGACGATCTGATGAAGCAAATGGGCGCCGCCCCCGCCACCTCAAGTGCACCGGGGACCTATTGATGGCCTTGCTGCCGCAGGAGATCATCCGCAAGAAGCGCGACGGCAGGACCCTCAGCGGGCCCGAGATCGAGGCCTTTGTCGCCGGCATAGCAGACGGCTCCCACGGCGACGGCCAGCTTGCCGCCTTTGCCATGGCGGTGTTCCTGAACGGCATGACCGCCGAGGAAACCGTGGCGCTGACCCGCGCCATGACCGCCAGCGGGCGGCGGCTCGACTGGGGGGCTTTCGGCCTCGACGGCCCGGTGCTCGACAAGCATTCGACCGGCGGCGTCGGCGACAAGGTCAGCCTCGTCCTGGCGCCGCTGCTGGCCGCCTGCGGCGCCTATGTGCCGATGATCTCCGGGCGCGGCCTCGGCCACACCGGCGGCACCCTGGACAAGCTGGAGGCCATCCCCGGTTACAACGCCACGCCGGACATTCCCCGCTTCCAGCAGGTCGTGGCCGAGGCCGGTTGCGCCATCATCGGACAGACCGCCGACCTGGCCCCCGCCGACCGCCGCCTCTATGCCGTGCGCGACGTGACGGCGACGGTGGAGTCCATTCCCCTCATCACCGCCTCGATCCTCTCCAAGAAGCTGGCCGCCGGCCTGGACGGGCTGGTCATGGACGTGAAGGTGGGCAACGGCGCCTTCGCGGCGACGCCGCAGATGGCCCAGGACCTCGCCGAGAGCATCGTCTCGGTCGCCGAGGGGGCCGGCCTGCCGACCACCGCGCTCATCACCGACATGAACCAGCCGCTCGGCCGCAGCGCCGGCAATGCGCTGGAAGTGCTGGAATGCGTCGAGATGCTGCGCGGCGAGAGCGGCGATCCGCGGCTGCGCGAGGTGACCCTCGCCCTGGCGGTGGAAATGCTGCTGCTCGGCGGCCTCGCCGAAGACGCCGCCGCAGCGCGGGGGAAGGCCGAGGAGGCGCTTGTCTCCGGCCGTGCCGGCGCACGCTTCGATGCCATGGTGGCGGCGCTCGGCGGGCCGGAGGATTTCCTGGCACGCGCGGGCGACCTGCTGCCGAAGGCGCCGATCCGCCGCCAGGTCCAGGCCAAGGCGGCGGGGGTGCTGACGGCCTGCGACACCCGCGCCCTCGGCCTGGCGGTCATCGAGCTCGGCGGCGGGCGCCGGCGGGTCGAGGATGCCATCGACCCGGCGGTCGGCATCGACGAGATCCTGCCCCTCGGTCAGATGGTCTCCAGGTCGGATCCCATCGCCGTGGTGCATGCCGCCGACGAGGCCGCTGCCGAGGCGGCGGCGGTGCTCTTGCAGAAGGCCTTTGAGATCGGCCAGACTGAAGGGAAGCAGGCTCCCGTCGTGAGCCAGCGCCTGACCGCCGAGGATGTCTGAGCGCCATGTTCGCGCCGAAAAGCAGCGATCTTCTGCCGCAGGCCGCGCGCTTTGCCGCCGCGCCGGGCGGGCATCTCAGCGCGGAAATGAAGGCCGCCTATGCCCGCGACGGCTTCCTGGTCCTCGAAGGCATGGTCTCCGCTGCCGACTGCGACGCGCTCATCGCCCGCGCCGGGGAACTGGTCGAGGCCTTCGACCCGTCGAGTGTCACCAGCATTTTCTCGACCCGCGGCCAGGTCCACGGCCGCGACCGCTATTTCCACGAGTCGGCCGACAAGATCCGCTGTTTCTTCGAAGAAGAAGCCTTCGACGCGGCCGGGCAGTTGCGCCAGGACAAGCGCCTCTCCATCAACAAGATCGGCCATGCCCAGCACGACCTCGACCCGGTCTTCGCGCGCTTCTCACGCCTGCCGCAACTGGCGCAACTGGCCGCCGGCCTGGGCTTCGCCCGGCCGCTGCTGCTGCAGTCGATGTACATCTTCAAGCAGCCGCGCATCGGCGGCGAGGTCACCTGGCACCAGGACTCGACCTTCCTCTACACCGACCCCCTGAGCGTCACCGGGCTGTGGTTCGCCCTGGAGGACGCCAGCCTGGAGAACGGCTGCCTCTGGGCGCTGCCGGGCGGGCACCGCGGCCCGCTGCGCGAGCGCTGGCGTCGTGCCCGGGGAGAAGAGGGCAGCGGTATGGTCATGGAGCGCCTGGACGACACGCCCTGGGACGAAGCCGCAGCAGTCCCGCTGGAGGTGCCGAAGGGCACGCTGGTGGTGCTGCACGGCAAGCTGCCGCACGGCTCGGCGCCCAACCGCTCGGCGGTGTCGCGCCACGCCTACACCCTGCACCTGATCGACGGCGCCTGCGCCTATGCGTCCGACAACTGGCTGCAGCGCGGCCCGGCCTTGCCGCTGCGCGGCTTCGACGCGGCGCCGCCGGGGTGACCCATTCTTTAATGGCATTTTGAACGGGGAGAACAGGAAGATGTTTGCGCACACGATGAAGGGCGTTCTCTGTACATCGCTGGTCGTGCTGGCCCTTGCCGCGCCTGCGGCGGCGGAGCCGGTCAAGCTGACCCTGCTGCACATCAACGACATCGACCGCATCGAGGACTCCAAGGGCCGCGGCGGCCTCGCCCGTCTGATGACCCTGGTGAACCGGGAACGCGCGGCGGCCGAACACTCGGTCTTCACCCACGGCGGCGACACCATCTCGCCGTCGCTGCTGTCGGGCTTCGATATGGGCGCCCACATGATGGACCTCTTCAACGAGGCGGAACTCGACCTCATGGTGCTCGGCAACCACGAGTTCGACTTCGGCCCGGAGGTTACGCTGAAGCGCGTCTCGGAAGCCCGCTTTCCTATCCTCGGCGCTAATGCCGTCGATGCCGGCGGCAACCTGCTGGAAGGCACGCTGGCGACCTGGACCCGGGAAGCCGGGCCCTACACCATCGGTTTCATCGGCCTGACCACGCCGGAGACGCCGGAGATCTCCTCGGCCGAGGGCGTCACCTTCAAGCCGCTGCTGCAGACCGCCCGCGAGCTGAGCGACAACCTGCGAAACACCGGCGCCGACCTGGTCGTCGCCGTGGCGCACACCGGCATTGCCGAGGACCTGCAATTGGTCAACGGCGACAGCGGCATCGATGTGCTGCTCTCCGGCCACGACCACCTGCAGATCACCTACTACAACGGCCAGCGCGCCTTCGTGGAGGCTGGCTCGCAGGGCGATGCCCTCATGGTGGTCGAGGTCGCCATGGACACCGTCGAGGGCCGCGGCGGGCCGGAGTTCACCTGGGAGCCGCAGTTCCGCATCCTCTCGACCGCCGGCGTCGAGCCCGATGCGGCGATGTCGGCCAAGGTTCAGGTCTATCTCGACCAGTTGTCGAAGGAACTCGACGTCGCTCTGGGCAAGGCGGTAACGCCGCTGGACAGCCGGCGCGCCTCGGTGCGCGGAGAAGAGACCGCGATCGGCAATCTCATCGCCGACGCCATGCGCCAGGGCGTGAAGGCCGACGTGGCGCTCACCAACGGCGGCGGCATCCGCGGCGACAAGACCTACGAGGCCGGCGTCACCCTGACCCGCCGCGACATCCAGAGCGAGCTGCCCTTCGGCAATCGGACCGTGAAGCTGCAGGTCACCGGTGCGCAGCTGAAGGAAGCCCTGGAGCACGGCGTCAGCAAGGTGGAGGAAGGGGCCGGACGCTTCCCCAGCACCTCCGGCATCGCCATGACCTGGAGCCGCAGCGCCCCTCCGGGCGAGCGGGTGAAGTCGGTCAGTGTGAACGGCAAGCCGCTCGACCCCGCCGCCGTCTACACCGTGGCGACCAACGACTTCATCGCCAAGGGCGGCGACGGCTACACCGTTTTCAACGACGCCAAGGTGCTGATCGACGGCGACGCCGCCAAGTACATGGCCACCATGGTGATGGATTTCGTCGCCGCCGCCGGCGAAGTGGCCCCGAAGGTGGAAGGCCGCGTGAAGGAAGTGAACTGAGCCTTCGATGCAGGACCGGGCTCCTGTGTCCAGCCTCATCCTGAGGAGCGCTGCGAAGCGGCGCGTCTCGAAGGACGAGGCTGGACGGAGTGAAGCAAATCCATGATCGATACCGTTGCCTTCGACGCTGACGATACGCTGTGGCACAACGAGCATCTGTTCCAGGATACCCAGAAGAAGCTGGAGGCCATCGTCCAGCGCTATCGTCCCGGTGAGGACATCCACGACGCGCTCTTCGCGGTGGAGATGCGCAACCTGGAACTCTTCGGCTACGGCATCAAGGGCTTCACCCTCTCTATGGTGGAGGCCGCGGTCCAGCTGACGCAGCAGCGCATCACGGCGCAGGAGGTGCACGAGATCGTGCAGCTCGGCAAGCACATGATGCAGGCGCCCGTCGACCTGCTCGACGGCGTCGAGGAGACCCTGGCCGAGGTCTGCGGGCGCTTTCGCGTGATCCTCATCACCAAGGGCGACATCGTCGACCAGACCAGCAAGATCGAGCGCTCGGGCCTGGCCGATTGCTTCGAGCAGGTGGAGATCGTGCCGCGCAAGGACGCTGCCGTTTACCGCACGATCTTCCAACGCCACGGCATCGAGGCGGCGCGCACGGTCATGGTCGGCAACTCGATGCCATCGGATGTGGTGCCGGTGCTGGAGTTGGGCGGCCACGCCGTCCACGTGCCCTACGCCCTGCTGTGGGCGCATGAGGCCCATGACGCGGATCCGGTGAGCGAGCGCTTCCACCGCCTCGAGCGTCTCGACGAGTTGCCGGGGCTGCTGCGCAGGCTCAGCGGCGGCGGCGGATAGCGGGGCAGGGGTTCCATGAACCGGATGCCTGCGCTCTGTTTTCTGCTGGCGGCCTTGGCCGTGCCGACGGCGGTTGGCGGGCAGAGCGGGCAACCGCAGATCTCCGAGGCCGCGCGGGCCTGCTTTGCGGCGGGTGAGTCGATTGGTGAAGGCAAGCCCCCGGCGGAGACGGTCACCGCCTGCAGCTCGGCCATTGCCGAACAGCCGGACGATGCCAGGCTGCTTGCCGCCCTCTATACGGCACGCGGTGCCGCCTATCGCGCGCAGCGGGACTTCGCGCGCGCCCTGGTCGACTTCGACAAGGCGCTGAGCCTGCAGCCGGATTCCGTGCCCCATGCCAACATGCGGGCCTGGGCCTTTCGCGAGATGGGAAACTTCGAAGCGGCGGAGAGGGCCTATTCGCAGATCCTCCAGGACGAGTCGGCCAGGGAGCGCGTGGCCGCGGACCGTGCCATCTGGCAGGCCTTTCTGTCGCGCTGTGTCGTGCGCCAGGACCTCGGCTGGTTCCAGCTCGCCCTGGGCGACTGCGTGACCGCCCTGCAGGGCAGCCGCAACAGCGACTCGCTCTATTTCGCGGCGCGCGCCTATACCGAACTGGGGCGTTGCGGCGAAGCCGTGCCGCTGCTCGACGAGGCGCTCCTGCTGGAACCCGTCACGGCGCGCATCTACGAGGAGCTCGGCTATGCCCTTGTCTGCAGCGGCGAGCGCCAGCGCGGCGTCACGGTGCTTGACCAGGGTCTCGCGCTCTATCCGGATGATCCGGACTTGAGGAGAATGCGGCAGTGGGCCGCCAGCTTCTAGCTTCCCGGCGGTTAAGGCGGCGCAGTAGATTTCATATTAATTCAATCTTTGGCGCTATACTGGGTTGTGCAGCCCGATTTGGCAGCTTTCGGGCCTTCCAATCCGCCACCTGAGGCATCAAGTCATGCTCGCCGTCATGGGAGCTATGGATGAGGAGGTGAGACTCCTTCGCGCCGAGATGACCCAGGTCAGCGAGGCGCGCCACGCTGGTGTGGTGGTTGCCACCGGCGGGTTTTTCGGTACGCCCATCGCACTGGCCCAGAGTGGAATCGGCAAGGTGAACGCCGCCATTTGCACGCAAATGCTGGTCAACCTCTACCGGCCTCGCGCGCTGGTGTTCAGCGGTGTCGCCGGCGGTGTGCGCTCGGGCCTGCGTGTCGGCGACCTGGTGATTGCCAGCCACCTGGTGCAGTTCGACATCGACCTGACAGCCTTTGGGCGGCGCCACGGCGAGTTGCCGAACTCGGACCGCGAGATCTATTCCGATCCCTTCCTGGTCGGCAAGGCATCCCAGGCCTTCGAGGCCGCTTTCCTTGGCGCCGACGATGCGCCGCAGCTCACCGTCGGCACCGTGGTGTCCGGCGACCGCTTCGTCGGTGATTCGACCACCTTGAAGTGGCTGCAGGACGAATTCGGTGCGGTGGCCACCGAGATGGAGGGTGCGGCGGTCGGCTACACCTGCCAATTGAACGGCCTTCCCTTCGTGGTCACGCGCGGTCTCTCCGATACCGCGGATGAGCAGGCCTGCTCCGACTACGCGGCGAACCTCGACAAGGTTTGCATGAACTCCTTCCGCCTGCTGGAACAGCTTATTCCCAGTCTCGCCGCGGCACCCGCCCGGCTCGGCTCTCCGGCCATCGTTCCCGCCTGACGAACATTGGCGCGCCGCGCGCGCCGTGCTATGCGGCGGATATGCTCGCCGCGCTGCCCGATTCGACAACGATTGTCTTCATCCTTCTGGGCTCCCTCTCGGCGGGCTTCGTGACCGGCTTTGCCGGCTTCGGCACCGGCCTGGTGGCCTCCGGCTTCTGGTTCCACGTGCTGCCGCCGGGCTTCGTGCCGCCCATGGTGGTCTTCGCCTCGGTGGCGGGACAACTGGTCAGCCTCGTCGGTCTGCGGCCCCGCTTCGACTGGCCGCGGGCGCTGCCCTACCTCGTCGGCGGCACCCTGGGCGTGCCCCTCGGGGTACTCGCCCTGACCCAGGCGTCGCCCGGGCTGCTGCGCTTCAGCGCCGGCATCTTTCTTCTCTGCTACGCCGCCAGCCAGCTGGCCGGCGTGACGCGGCACTCCATCGGGACCTGGGGCGGCCGTCGCTCCGATGCCGCGGTCGGCTTCGGCGGCGGCATCCTCGGCGGCTTCGCCGGCCTCTCCGGGCCGCTGCCGCTCATCTGGCTGCAGCTGCGCGGCGGTCCCTCTCTCGAGCAGCGGGCCGTCTACCAGCCCTTCAACCTCATCGTCCTTGCTCTGGCCGCGGCGGGCATGGCGGGCGCCGGTCGGGTCGATACGGCTGTGTTGTCCGCCCTGCTGATCGCGGTGCCGGGAACGGTCATCGGCGCCTTCCTGGGCGCCCGGCTCTATCGCCACGCCAGCGAGGCGACCTTCCGCAAGGTGGTGCTCACCCTGCTGCTGGCCTCTGGCGCCCTGCTGGTCCTCGAGGGTCTTTGGTAGGGTCGCTATCGCGACTATCCTTGCAGATGAAGGGCGGAGGCGACGGCACCATGCGGCATGAACCATGAAACACGACGGAGGCTGCCACTGCGGGGCACTCGCGATCAGCTTCGAGAGCGCGGTCGCGCCGGCGCAGACCGAGGTGCGTGCTTGTCTCTGCAGCTTCTGCCGCCGCCACGGCTCGCGCGCGGTCTCCGATCCCGCGGGCCGGCTCACCGTCACCGTGAAGGACCCGGCGGTCGTGCAGCGCTACCGCTTCGGCCTCGCCACGGCGGACTACTATCTCTGCGGGCGTTGCGGCGTCTACGCCGCAGCTGTCATGGAAGACGCCGGCAAGCTCTACGGCATCGCCATCGTCAATGCGCTGGACGATGCCGGGTGCTTCATGAGGACTCCGCAGCCGGCGGACTATTCGGCGGAAGACGAAGTGACCCGACGCCGACGCCGACGTGAGCGTTGGACGCCGACCGCGGTGACACGCTCCGATTAGACGCCGGCTACTTGGTGCGGCGCATCTCCGGATGCAGGCTTCGGTCCAGGATGTGCGCGCTACGCCCGATGACATCAGCGCTGGAGCCGACAATCAGCGGATCGGCGCCACGCACCACTTGGTGGTCTTTTTCCGGATAGGGTAGGGTGGAGAGAAAGTGCTGCATGCAGTTCAGGCGGGCGCGCTTCTTGTCGTTCGACTTGATTACGGTCCAGGGCGCATCGGCGGTGTCGGTGTAGAAGAACATCGCCTCCTTGGCCTCGGTGTAGTCGTCCCATTTGTCGAGCGAGGCCATGTCGATCGGCGATAGCTTCCATTGTTTCAGCGGTTCGTTTCCGCGCGACTTGAAGCGGCGGCGCTGTTCTTCCTGGGTTACCGAGAACCAGTACTTGTAGAGTCGGATGCCGCTGCGCACCATCATGCGCTCCAGGTCCGGGCACTGGCGCATGAATTCCAGGTAGTCGTTGGCGGTGCAGAAGTCCATAACCCGCTCGACGCCGGCGCGGTTGTACCAGGAGCGGTCGAAGAACACCATTTCGCCGGCGGCGGGCAAGTGCTCGATGTAGCGCTGGAAGTACCACTGGCTCATTTCGCGCTCGGTCGGTTTTTCCAGGGCGATCACCCGCGCGCCACGAGGATTGAGATGCTCCATGTAGCGCTTGATGGTGCCGCCCTTGCCGGCCGCGTCGCGGCCCTCGAAGATCAGCACGATCTTCTGGCCGGTCTGGCGGACCCATTCCTGCACCTTCAGCAATTCAACCTGCAGTTCGGCCTTGTGCTTCTCGTAGGCCCCGCGGCGCAGCTTCGTGGTGTAGGGGTACTCGCCGGACTCAAAGGCCTCGCGGATGGCGTCCGGGTCGTGGCGCATTTGCGCGATGCGGTGGGCCGGATTGGCCGCCGCCTGATCGTCCGACTTCTCCGTGCCATTCGCTTTGCCATTCGACGGCACTACTGGTTTGACAGCACTCTCCTCGGCAGGGAGGGGGGGCGCCGGGGCTTCGGAGGGCGCGGCAATCGGCGCCTGCTGCTCGGCAGCATCCAGCTTGGGTGCATTGGTCTGCGCCGCCTTCTTGCTGCGTGATACGGTGGCTTTGTGGACTCCAGCCATGATCTGATCCCTTGTCCGCCCGGTACTTGTCCGGGCCAGTCACACCAAGCGAGTTGTGACAATCTGATGAACCTTTACTATCACGGCGTCCGTCTTCCCGGTTTGACCGAGATCAATTGCCTTTGCCGGAAATCGGCGTGCGCAGGCCGCGGAAGCGCTGGCGGTAGCGCGCCGGGGTGATCCCGGTGTGGCGCTTGAACAGGCGACGAAACGAGGCCGGGTCTTCATAGCCGACGGCCGCGCCGATGCGGTCGGTCGGCCAGTCGTTGGTCTCCAACATCTGCTTGGCTTCCTCGATGCGCAGGGTCTGCACGTAGGCGACGGGCTTGAAGCCGGTAGCCGCGCTGAAACGGCGCTTGAAGCTGCGCTCGGGCAGGCCGGAGCGCTCGACCATGCGGCTCACCGGGTTGGGTGCGGCATAGTGCTCGGCGATCCAGGCCTGGCAGTCGGCGATGATCTGGTCGTCGTGCGGGCGCGGCCGGACCATGGCGGCGTAGGGCAACTGGCCTTCGCTGCGGTCGCCGATGAGGAAGAGTTTCGACATGCGGCGGGCTTCGGCCTCGCCGCAGAAACGCGCGATGAGATACAGCGCCAGGTCTTCCCAGGAAGACGCCCCACCAGTGGTGATCCCCCGCGCGTCGGGGGCCGCCGGCATCAGAACCTCGGTGACATTCAGTTTGATGCTGGGATAGTGCCGCTCGAAGAGTTCGCAGTAGGCCCAGTGTGTGGTGGCTGCGCGGCCGTCGAGCAAGCCGGCTTCGGCGACCAGGGCTGAACCCGTGCAGACGCCGGCGACCAGCGCCCCGCCGTCGTATTGCCGGCGCAGCCAGTCGACCGGCCCGGGCCAGGCGCCGCATGGATCGAAGTCGAGAGGGATGGCGAAGTCGGAAATCACCACGATGTCGCTCGCCGGGGTCTCCGCGAGGGTTGCGTGCGGCGCCACCGGGACGCCGCCCCAGCAACGGAAGAGTTCCTTGCCTGGAGCTACAATGCGCACGTCGAGCGGCGGAGCGCTCTCTGGCTCGCCGGTGAGTTGCGACCACATGCGCCCCGCCGCCTACAGCACGTCGAAGAGGCCGTAGAGCACGGATGCGGAACTCTCCGGCAGGGCTAAGATGCTGACGGTCAGTGTCTTTTGTGGCGTCATTGCCGTGTCCGCGCAATTTCAAGCGTTTGGCACGTTTGCCACCTTTGCGGCCTTTCTCCCACTTACCTCTTCAGCCCGCATTGTGCAATCTCCCGCTCGCCGCGCTTGAGTGAGAGAGCGATCAAATCATGAGCAATGCAGAACTGAAGCTGCCGGACTACGAGCCGGCGGATGCCGAGGCTTTTGCCGAACGGATGGCCGAGACCGTCAATTCGGCAGCCGTCACGGTGATGGTGTCCATCGGCCACCGTACCGGCCTGTTCGACACCCTCGCGAAACTGCCGCCGAGCAGTTCGGAGGAGATCGCCGCGTCGGCCGAGCTGTCGGAGCGCTACGTGCGCGAGTGGCTCGCCGCCATGGTGACCGGCGGCATCGTCCGCTACGACGTGCGCCGCAAGACCTACCACCTGCCGGCCGAGCACGCGGCCTGCCTGACCCGCGGCGCGCCGCTCGGCAATCTGTCCGTGGCGGCCAACGCGATCCCGGTGCTCGCCGCCGCCCATGACCGCATCGTCGAGTGCTTCGAGACCGGCGAGGGGACGCGCTACGAGGACTATCCCTGCTTCCACCAGATGATGGCGGAAGACAGCGGCCAGACCGTCGTCGACCAGCTTTTCGATGTCGTTCTGCCCCTGGCGCCGGAGCTGCCCGGGCGCCTGGCAAAGGGCATCGACGTGCTCGATGCCGGCTGCGGCAGCGGGCGCGCGCTGCTGGCCATGGCGGCGCAGTTCCCGAACAGCTCCTTCACCGGTTATGACCTCTGTGCAGATGCCATCGAGAGCGCCCAGGCAGCGGCGCGGGCGGCCGGTTTGCAGAACATCCGTTTCGAGCGGCGCGACCTCACCGGCTTCGACGAGGTGGCGCGCTACGATCTGGTGACCAGCTTCGATGCGGTGCACGATCAGAAGGATCCGCAGGGCCTGATAAAGAGCCTGTTCCGCGCGCTGCGTCCTGGCGGGGTCTACCTGATGCAGGACATCGGTGGCTCGGCCCAACTGGAGAACAACCTCGACTTTCCCATGGCGGCCTTCCTCTATACCGCCTCCTGCATGCACTGCATGGCGGTGTCCCTCGGCCAGGGCGGCGCCGGACTCGGCACCATGTGGGGCTGGGAAACGGCGGAAGCCATGCTGCGGCAGGCCGGTTTTGCCGAGCCGCAACGCACCACCTTCGATCACGACCCGCTGAACGTCTGGTTCGTTTCGCGCAAGGCCTGACGACCGTATCCGCGTCAGGCTTCGCGGAGGGGGAAGGACGCCGGTGCGGCATCGGCGTCCTTTCCCATCCTCTTCACGCCGGCACGATGTTGTGTGCCGGGCCGAAGGGGAAGGCGGTGAGGTTCTCGTTGCCGTCCTCGGTGACCAGCAGGATATCGTGCTCCCGGTAGCCGCCGGCGCCGGGCTCGCCTTCGGGGACCATGATCATCGGTTCCATGGAAACCACCATGTTGGGTTCCAGGACCGTCTCGACGTCTTCACGCAGTTCCAGGGCAGCTTCGCGGCCGTAGTAGTGGCAAAGAACGCCAAAGGAATGGCCGTAGCCGAAGGTGCGGTAGCCGATCAGCCCATGAGATCTGTAAATCTCGTTCAGGGCCGCGGCGATGTCGCAGCACCGCATGCCGGGACGGATCAGTTCCAGGCCGCGCCGGTGCACCTCACAATTGACTTCCCAGAGCTCCAACTGGCGCGCGCTCGCATGTCCCAGAAAGAGCGTCCGTTCGAGAGCCGTATAGTAGCCGGCGATCATCGGAAAGCAGTTGAGGCTGAGAATGTCGCCCTTCTCGAGCCGACGGGAGGTTACCGGGTTGTGGGCGCCGTCGGTGTTGAGGCCCGACTGGAACCAGGTCCAGGTATCCATCAGCTCGGCATGGGGGAAGGTTTCGGCGATGGCGCGCACCATGGCGGCAGTGGCCGCCAGCGCGATCTCGTACTCTGGGACGCCCTCGGCGATGGCGGCGAGGCAGGCCGCGCCGCCGATGTCGGCAATGCGCGCGCCCTCGCGGATCAGGGCAATCTCCTCGGCCGACTTCACCATGCGCTGTGCCATCGCCGGTCCGGCGATATCGACGAAGCTCACGCCGGGCAAGGCCGCCTGCAGTCCGCGCAGACGCTCCAGCGGCAGGTGGTCCTCCTCGACACCGACGCGCCCGCGCGCCGGTGCTAGGTTTTGCAGCGCGCGGAAGAAGTTCCCGCGCTGCCAGTCGGTGTAAACCAGATTATCGGCATGGCTGCGCCGCCAGGGTTGCCCGCCGTCGATGTTGGCGCTCACCGTGGTTGCGTTCTCCTGAGTCACCACCAGGGCATAGGGCCGCCCGAAGGAGCAATGCAGGAAGTCGGCGTAGTAGTTGATGTTGTGATAGGAGGTGAAGATTGCCGCGTCGATATCGCGCTCCGCCATGGCGACCCGCAAGCGGGCAAGGCGTCGTTGCATCTCACTGTCTGAGAATGTCGGAACGGCCTTCGTGCCATTCTCGATTTTCTTGGTTTGCTGCACCCTGTCTCCCCTGTCTCTCGCTGATGGCGGCAGAGAGTTGCACGGCTGGGTAGTTGCATACAATAGCGCTTAGGACGCGCCGCAGTACCGTGGGGCGGTCCTTGACAGCACGCCGCCCTGCAGTTATTGAACAGTCGTTCCAAAACAGCTGGCCGGAGTTGAGCTGATCGTGCCCAGGCCGCGGCAATTCGAACGCGAAGACGTGGTGCAGAAAGCGCTGGAGATTTTCTGGCGCCAGGGCTACCAGGCGACTTCGGTGCAGGATCTCGTGGCGGCCACCGGGCTGAACCGCGGCAGCCTCTACGACACCTTCGGCGACAAGCACGGCCTGTTTCTGGAGGTTGTCGAGTACTACCGCAGCCACGTCACCGCCCGGCGCCTGGCCAAGCTGGAAGAGCCCGGCTCCGCGCGCGAGAAGATAGCCACTTTTTTCAAGGAGGTCGTCGAATTCTCGCTCGGAGAGGGCCGGCTGCTGGGTTGTCTGATGACCAATTCCGCCATCGAGTTGGCACCGCACGATCGTGATACCCGGCTGGCGGTTGCCGCCAACATGGGCGCGATGGAAGCCGCCTTCCGCAGGGTTCTGACCCGGGCCAAGCGGGACGGTGAACTCGCCGCCGACAAGTCGCCGACCGACCTCGCCCGCTTCCTCACCGCTACCGCCAACGGCCTGCGCGTAATGGCCAAGGTTTCGCCGGACCGGACCACCCTGCGCAGTGTGGTGCGGATCGCTCTGGAAGCGCTCGACTGAGTTTTTTTGACCTATTCTGGAACGATCGTTCCAGAAAATGACCCGAACGAAAGGAAACCCTCAATGCTGAAGACACGCCAAGCCGCCCCCGAGATGTCCTTCCCGCTGGTCGAAGGCGGCAGCTGGACGCTTTCCGAGCGCAAGCCCGAAAACATGTCGATGGTGGTCGCCTATCGCGGCGTGCACTGCCCCATGTGCCGCAACTACCTGAAGGAGCTGAACCAGCAGGTCGGCGAGTTCAATAAGCGCGGCGTCGAGGTCGTGGCGGTCAGCAGCGACGGCAGGGAGCGCGCCACGGCGGCGAAAACCGACTGGGAGTTGCCGAACATTCCCATGGCTTACGGCCTCGGCATCGACAAGGCGCGCGAACTCGGCCTCTACATCTCGACCAGCCGCGGCAAGACCTCGATCGGCATCGAGGAGCCGGCCCAGTTCAACGAGCCGGGGCTCTTCCTCATCAAGCCGGACGGCACGCTCTATGCGGCCTACGTCCAGACCATGCCCTTCGCGCGCCCGCCGCTCGACCAGTTGCTGAAGGCGATCGACTTCATCAACGAGAAAGGCTATCCCGCCCGCGGCGAGGCCTGAGGCAGGATCATTCGCCGGTGTACCTGGCGATCAGGGCGCGGGCGGCGTCGACCAGGGCCTGGCCGTCCTGGCCGGCGGCGTCGCGCTCGGCGATCCAGCCCTGCATCACGTCCGCAGTGGCCGCCTGCCAGCGGGCCAGTTCGGCGCCTTCGATGGTGTAGAAAGCGTCGCCCAGGTCGGCGGCGGCCTGGCGGCCGGGCTGCTCGGCCGCATCCCAGACCTTGCCGATCTGCTGGGCGAGCGCGATGCCCGAGTTGTCGTCGATCACCTGGCGCAGATCCTCCGGCAGGGACTCGTAGCGCGCCTTGTTCATGGCGAAGAGGAACACCGCGGTGTAAAGGCCGCGCTCGCCGCCGATCTCCGTGTGGCTCGAGGTCAGCTCGTGCACCTTCAGCGGCAGGGTCACTTCATAGGGCAGGGCGGCACCGTCGATGACGCCACGGGCCAGCGACTCCGGCACCGCGGGCACCGGCATCCCGACCGGCGTCGCGCCCAGTGCTTCCAGCGCGGCATTGGTCATGCGTGTCGGCGCGCGCACCTTCAGGCCTTTCAGGTCCTCCAGCGCCTTCACCGGGTCGCCGCGCAGGTGCAGGCTGCCGGGGGCGTGTACGTGCACCATGAGAGGGTGGATGTCGGCGAAGTCCGCGCGGGCATGTTCCTCGTAGAAGGCCTGTGCCGCCTGGCTGGTCGCCTCGGCGGAAGCCGCCATGAAGGGCAGTTCGAAGACCTCGATGGTCGGGAAGCGGCCGGCGGTGTAGCCGGGCAGCGTCCAGACGATGTCGACCACGCCGTCGCGCACCTGGTCGTAGAGCGCGGGCGGCTTGCCGCCGAGCTGCATCGAGGGATAGATCTCGATCTTGAGTCGCCCGCCCGATTCGGCCTCCACCTTGCGTGCCCAGGGCTCGATGAAATCCTTGTGGGTCGTCGAGGGCGGCGGCAGAAAGTGGTGGACGCGCAAGGTTATGTCCTGCGCCGCAGCGGTGCCGCCGGACAGCGCGGCCGCCAGCGGCGAGATCAGGAGTCCGGCGAGTAGGGCGACGCGGCAGGCCGCGCGGGCGATAGTCGACATCTGAGAGCCTCCCTCTGTTGCGCCATGTTATACGCCAGTGGGGCCGGCGCGACGAGAACGACCTGCGCAATTCGCGAAGTCGGGAGCAGCGACGCTGCGGCCGGTATGCTCCGCAGGCCGCTGCCCCCGGTTGAACCCCCCGCGGCGGCCGCGCAACCAACTGGATGGTGGTTCCCGCTTGGGGCCGGACCTAGGATAGCGGTCACAACCCCGCGGGGCGAAACTTTGGGGAAGGACAGAGCATGAAGGGTGACAAGAAGGTCATCCAGCACCTCAACAAGGTGCTGAAGAACGAGCTGACGGCCATCAACCAGTACTTCCTGCATGCCCGCATGCTGAAGGACTGGGGTATCACCCGCATGGCAAAGCACGAGTACGAAGAATCCGTCGACGAAATGAAGCACGCCGACGAACTCATCGAGCGGATCCTCTTCCTCGAGGGGCTGCCGAACCTGCAGGAGCTCGGCAAGCTGCTGATCGGCGAAAACGTGAAGGAGATCATGGAGTGCGACCTCAAGCTCGAGATGGCCGCCACGCCGGCGCTTCGTGAGGCCATCGCCTACTGCGAATCGGTCAGCGACTACGTTTCGCGCGAGCTCTTCACGGAGATCCTCGAGTCGGAGGAGGAGCACATCGACTGGCTCGAGACCAATCTCGAACTGCTCGAGAAGATGGGCGAGCAGAACTTCATCCAGTTCCAGAGTAAGCCGGAAGAGGGATCCTGACCCGCTGGGCCTGAAAGGTCCGGGGGCTCCGCGGCTAGCGCAGGGGGGCGGGGGCTTTCTCGCCGGCTTCGGCTGCTGCCGGGGCGGCTGCGCCGATGAGGCGATTGCTGGCGGCCAGGTGCTCCCGGCGGCCGCTCAACCAGCGCAGCACGGCCAGCAACTGGCCTTCCGGAAGGCTGCGCCAGAGATGCATGGCCCGCGCTCCTATTCCGCCGCCATCATGACGACTTCCTGGCCCGCGGGTGCGTCCGCCACACTTGGCCGGGTAGCCGCCGCCTCGTCATTGTTGGCTCCGTGGACGTCGTTGACGATGCCCTGGGCGCAGTCGAGGCAGGTGCCGCAGCAGGGGCCGTTGCCCAGGGTCAGATAGACCTCCCGGGCGCAGCGCACGCCGCTCTCCGCGATTTCGCGGATTTCCTCATCCCGATAGCCGTTGCACAGACAGACGTACACGCGCCCCTCCCTCAATCAGGCCACCAATATGGTGCGAATGATAATGATTGTCAATCGCGTCATTCTGTGCAAAATCCCGGCTTAGAGCGCTTTTTTCGGCTGTCCTTCGGATAGGGCGGCCTTTTCTTGGCCGTCTAATTAAGAATGAAAGTCATTAGCGGAAATTTAAGGCCCCGCTATCCTGTCGATGCAAAGAAGGGGATAACCCGATGAAGACGATCCAGACCGTCGCGCTGGCTGCGACAGTCGCTTTGGCCCCGCTGGGCGCGGCCTCGACCGCCTCGGCGGTCGACAAGAGCGCGGTCCTCGCGACCTATGCCGACATCGCCCATGCGGCCTACCAGGATTCTCTGACCACCGCTCAGTCGCTGCAGCGGGCAGTCGATATCCTGGTCAAGAACCCCACCGAGGAGACCCTGGCGGCGGCGCGTAACGCCTGGCTGAAGGCACGGGCGCCCTATCAGCAGACGGAGGCCTACCGCTTCGGCAACGCGGCGGTGGACGACTGGGAGGGCAAGGTCAACGCCTGGCCCCTCGACGAGGGCCTGATCGACTACGTCGAGAAGACCAGCTACGGCAGCGAGTCCGACGAGAACCCGATCTACACCGCCAACGTGGTCGCCAACGAAAAGCTGATGGTCAACGGCGAAGCGGTCAATGCGGCGCCGATCACCAAGGAGCTGCTGGCCGAGGTCCTGCACGAGGCCGAGGCGGTCGAGGCCAACGTCGCCACCGGCTACCACGCCATCGAATTCCTGCTGTGGGGCCAGGACCTGAACGGCACGGGAGCGGGCGCCGGCGCTCGTCCGGCGAGCGACTTCAGCACCAGGAACTGCACCCACGGCAACTGCGAGCGGCGCGGCCAGTATCTGGTGGTGGCGACCGATCTGCTGATCGACGATCTCCAGGACATGGTTGCGATGTGGGCGCCGGGTGGCGAGGCGCGCGACAGCGTGGTGTCGGGCGACGCCGATGCCGGCCTCGCGACCATGCTGACCGGCATGGGCAGCCTGTCCTACGGGGAACTGGCGGGCGAGCGCATCAAGCTCGGCCTCATGCTGCACGATCCCGAGGAGGAGCACGACTGCTTCAGCGACAACACCCACAACTCACACTACTACGACCAGCTCGGCATCATGAACGTCTATCTCGGCCGCTATGAGCGGGTCGACGGCTCCGTCGTTTCCGGCCCGAGCCTCTCGGACCTCGTCGCCGCCAAGGACAAGTCCGTGGACGCCGAGATGAAGGCGAAGCTGGAGGCTGCCCACGCCGCCATGCAGGCCATGGTCGAGCGTGCCGAGACTGTCGAGGCCTATGATCAGATGATCGCGGAAGGAAATGCCGAGGGTAACGCGGTGATCGAGGCCGTGGTGCAGGCGCTGACCGAGCAGACCCGGTCGATCGAGCGCACCGTCGCGGCGTTGGACCTCTCGGCCATCGAGTTCGAAGGCTCCGACAGCCTGGACAACCCGCAGGCCGTGTTCCAATGACCGCATCTCACAGCTCCCGGGCGGGCCTTTGTCTGCCGGGAGCAGCGGAGTGTGACTGGAGTGATGCGTCAGATTAGAACAGCTTTTTTTGCACTGATGTTTGTCGCGATCGGGCCGGCAGCCCTGGCTGCCGGCCCGACGCCTGCCGGCCCGACTCCTGCAGAGCGCGCGCGCATCGACGCGGTGATCGCCCCGACCGGCGATTTCTCGAAGCCCGAGCCCTTCGAGCTGCTGCCGGGCGGTGCGACGACCTCGCAGGAGGCGGTGAACGCCGACGCCTTCTCGCACAGTTCGGCGAACATGAGCTTCGAGCGTGAGCTCGACTTCAAGATCGGCAACGGCCTCTTCCGGCGGCTCTGGGTGTCGGCGCCGTCCTCCACCACTTCGGCGGACGGATTGGGGCCGCTGTTCAACGCGCGCTCCTGCCAGCGCTGCCACCTGAAGGACGGGCGCGGCCATCCGCCGACGTCGCCCGAGGACTCCGCTGTTTCCATGTTCCTTCGGCTCAGCATTCCGCCGCAGAACGATGCCGACCGCGCGGCGCTGGCAAGCGGTCGCCTGGGCGTGATCCCCGACCCCACCTACGGCGGCCAGTTGCAGGATCTGGCGGTGCCTGGCCTCAAGGGCGAGGGGCGCATGACGATCCGCTACGAGGACGCGCCGGTGACCCTCGCCGACGGCACGGTGGTGACGCTGCGCCGGCCGTTCTACGGCATCGACGACCTCGGCTACGGACTGCTGCATCCCGATGTCATGATGTCGCCGCGCGTGGCGCCGCCGATGATCGGCCTCGGCCTGCTGGAAGCCATCTACGATGCCGACATCGAGAGTGGCGCCGATCCCGACGATGCCGACGGCGACGGTATTTCCGGCCGTGTGAACCGGGTGTGGGACGACGACAAGGAAGCGGTCGTGCTCGGCCGCTTCGGCTGGAAGGCGGGGCAGCCGACGCTGCTGCAGCAGAGCATCCATGCGATCAACGGCGACATCGGCATCTCGACGCCGGGCCTGCCCTCGGCGGCCGGCGACTGCACGGCGGCTCAGACTGTCTGCCTCGAAGCGCCCAACGGCAACTCCAAGCAGCACGACGGCCTTGAAGCCTCAGCCGAGGTGATGCGGCTGATTACCTTCTATAGCCGCAATCTGGCGGTGCCGGCGCGCCGCGGCTTCGACGATCCGCAGGTGCTCGCCGGCAAGCAGGTGTTCTACGAGATCGGCTGTGCCGGCTGCCATCGGCCGAAGTATGTGACCCGCCGCGACTCGCTCGGCGAGGAGCAATCCTTCCAGCTCATCTGGCCCTACAGTGATATGCTGCTCCACGACATGGGCGAGGGGCTCGCCGACGATCGGCCGGAAGCCCTGGCCTCGGGCCGCGAATGGCGCACGGCACCGCTGTGGGGCATCGGCCTCACCGAGACGGTGAACGGCCACACCCGGTTCCTGCACGATGGACGCGCCCGCAATCTGCTGGAGGCCGTGCTGTGGCACGGCGGCGAGGCGGAAGGCGCCAGGCAGAGGGTCGTCG
>DAIQBR010000004.1:0-11747 GCA_036781105.1 Kiloniellaceae bacterium | reverse complement strand
CTAGCCCAGGGAGTTGCGCCGGAGGATCGGCGATGAGGAGAGGGATCATGAGGATCGCACGCGAACTGGCAGTAATCCTGCTGTCGGCAACCACGCTGGGGCTCGCGGCTCCGGCTGCAAGGGCCGAGATCACGCCTGACACTTATCAGGCGCTGAACGTTGCGATAGTCGAAAACTATGTCCTGCCGCCCTACGCCGCCTTCGCCCAGGCTGCGGCGACACTCGAGGTCTCCTTGATGCAGGCTTGTTCCGACGGCCGTGCGGAGGCGACCGAAAGCATGGCGGCCTACCATGCAGCGATGGACGCCTGGATGGCCGTGCAGCACCTGCGGTTCGGTCCCAGCGAATTGTTTCTGCGCACGGAGCGTGTCGAGTTCTGGCCGGACAAGCGCGGCACGGTACGCCGGCACCTGGCACAGATGCTGTCCGACCGCGACCCCCATACGCTGCAGGCCGATGTCTTCGCCAACGGCAGCGTGGCGGTGCAGGGCTTTCCCGCTTTGGAGCGGCTGCTGTTCGACAGCGAAGCGGACGATTGGGTGACGCCTTTCACCTGCCAGCTGGCCTGTGCCATCGGGCGCAATCTTACCGGTATCGCCGCGGGACTGCTGAACGACTGGCGCGGCGGCGAGACGGCTTATGCCGGGATCATCGAGAGTGCCGGAAATGGCGGCAACGACCGCTACTTCGATGCCAAGGAGGCTTCGCTCGAGTTTGCCAAGTCGCTGCGCGGCGCCCTGCTGCTGGTGGAAGACTACAAGTTGGGACGCCCGCTTGGCGCGGCGCCGGAGGACGCACGCGCGACGCGCGCGGAATCCTGGCGCTCGGCGCGCTCGCTGCGCAACGTGGCGGTCAACCTGAAAGCGGCCCAGGCGCTCTACGAAGCCGGCGGCAACGCCAGTTTCTCCGCGGTCACGCGGGCACAGCCGAAAGGCGCCGAACTGGACGAAGCGATCCGTGGTGCCTTCCTGCGGCTTGTCGCGGCGATCGAGGCGCAACCCGATTCCCTGGTCACCGCGCTCGAAGCGCCGGACGGCTGGGCGCAGCTGGATGCCATCCGTACCGAGACGAAGCAGCTTCTTGAGCTGCTCGGCGGCCCGCTCTCCCAGGTGCTCGATCTGCCGATGGGATTCAACAGCTATGACGGTGACTAGCCGCCGCGGCTTCCTCGCCGCTTCTGCAGCGCTCTTTACCACCTGGGGGTTGCCCTGGCCTATGCAGGCGATCGCCTCCGACGGGCGCTGTTTTGTCAGTGCCTGTTCCGACGAGGCCGGCGCCACCCTGGCGCGGGTCTTTGACGCTTCAGGGCGGGTGCTCGCCACCCTGCCGCTGCCGGAACGCGGCCATGGCGCCGCGCGGCGTCCGGGCCACCGCGAAGTGGTCGTCTTTGCCCGGCGCCCCGGCCGCTTCGCCCTGGCCTTCGATCCCCTGTCGCCGGAACGGCCGCTGCGTATCGAGGCGGCGCCGGGAAGGCACTTCTACGGCCATGGCGTGTTCAGCCCCGACGGCCGCTGGCTCTTCGCCTGCGAGAACGACTACGACAGCGCGCGCGGCTGCATCGGTGTCTACGACGCCACCGCCGGCTACCGCCGCGAGGCGGAACTGGAGGCCTACGCCATTGGGCCGCACGAGATGGTGCTGCTGTCCGACGGGCGCACCCTGGCCGTCGCCAACGGCGGCATTCGGACTCATCCGGCCAGGGGGCGGGAGAAGCTGAACATCGCCACCATGCAGCCGTCGCTTGCTTATATCGACAGCGAAAGCGGCCGCTTGCTGCACGACCACCGCCTGCCGCCGGCGCTGCACCAGGCGTCGATCCGCCACCTCGCGGCGGCGCCCGACGACAGCCTCGGCATCGTCATGCAGTACGAGGGGCCGCGCGACAACCTCGTGCCGCTGGTCGGCTTCCATCGCGGCGAGGGCGAGATCGCCTTGCCGCGACCCGGGATCGCGGTGTGGCGCTCCCTGCGACAGTATTGCGGCAGCGCGGCGATGGACGCGGTCGGCGCCGTGCTCGCAGCCTCGGCGCCCCGCGGCGGGCATGTCACCTTCTGGTCGGTCGCGGAACAGCGTTATCTCGGCAGCCTCGATCTGGGGGACGGCTGCGGCGTGGCGGCCTCCGGCGCGGCGGGCGGCTTCCTCTGCTCCAGCGGCTACGGCCGTCTGCTGCATCACAACGCTTTGACCGGGGAAACGGCGCAGCTCGAAGATCCCGCCGCCGCAGCGGTCGCTTGGGACAATCACCTCACCGCATTGGCGCTGTAGAGCCGCTCTAGGTTTCCGTCGGACCCTTGAGGTTCAGGCAAGGGCCGGAGAACAGCACGGGGCCGGTGGGCGCGGCCGGCGTGGCGCCGGCATCTTCCACTGTGACGGCCAGGGATTCCGACGTCTTGATGGCGTCCCAGCCGTCCTGACCCAGGGGCTGGCGCAGCACTTCGCCGCTGCTTACCTGCAGCAGCGGACGCGTGGTGCCGCTGCCCTTCTCGATGGCCCAGACCTGGAACACCTTGCCCGCGTAGGGCGTCAGGTCACGCAGCGGCTCGACGGTCAGTCGCCAGGGGCCGCGGAAGGCGGTAACGACCAGCACGGGCTGGTTGGCATCGTCGGCCAGGACGGCGACGTAGCTGGGCGAGATCTGTTCGGGCGTCGTCTCGGCGACCTGTGGCTCAGGCGCCGGCCGGCTCGCCTCGAAGACCGCATAGGCGGTGACCATCACGGCCAGGCAGGCCGCCACGGCGCCGAAGGGGCGCCAGAAGGCGAGACTGTTCCAGAAGCCGGCGCCGCCTTGCGCTGCGGCGGCGGCACCAGGCGCGACGCGCTGCTGCAGGGCGCGCCACACCCGCGCCGGCGGTGCCACCTCCGGCGTGGCGTCGGCCAGCGGTGTCAGCCGGTTTTCCCAGGCTTCGACCCGTCGGCGCAGATCCGGGCGGGTGTGCATCAGCGTTTCGAACCGCCGCCGCGCCGGCCCCTGAAGGGCGCCGGCGACATAGGCGCTGGCCAGGGCTTCCTGCAGTTGCGGGTTGTCGTATCTCATCGCCCCGACCCCTCCGCCGACGCCCGCTCCACCGGGGTCTTTTGATCGAGGCATTCCCGCACCTTGATCAGGCCGCGCCGGATCCAGGTCTTCACCGTGCCGACCGGCCGCTTCAGACGTTCGGCCACTTCGGTCGGCGTCAGTCCCTGGTGATAGGACAGCAGAATGCAGTCTCGCTGCTCTTCGCCCAGCAGGCCGAGGCAGCCGAGTACGCGCTGCATTTCCTGGCTGGTCTCGGCCAGGGCGGCGGGATTGTCGGCACTCATGCGCTCGTCCTTCTCAGGACTCCATTCCTCTTCCCGGGCCCGATAGTCGGCCCGACGCAACAGGTCCAGGGACTGGTTGCGGACGATGTTGATCATCCATGTCATCGGGCGCCCGCGGGTCGGATTGTAGCTGCCGGCATGGCGCCAGATCTTTACGTAAGCCTCCTGCAGGGCCTCCTCGGCCCAGGGCTCACGTCTCAATATACGCAGGGCGATGCCGTAGAGTTTCGCGGAGGTGGCGGTGTAGAGCTCGGCGAAAGCCGCCTGGTCGCCGAGGCTGCAGCGGGACAGCAGATGCCCAAGCTGGTCCGACGCGTCCCTGCTCGCCGTAGACTTCATTTGTCCGCTCACGTTTTGGGTCCAGACCGGTCTATTTCTTGCCCGCGCTTGCCCCGCTGCGCCCCCGAGAACTTTGCAGAGCTTGGACTTGGAAGCAACGGCGGGGGCATAGTCGTCGGGCGCATGCCTGGTCGTCTGCTCTGTAAGAAGGAGGGCGGTTCGAGGGCGAAAGGGCTACGAGAAGCGGCGACTCGATGCCCGGACTCTGCCTTTTCGGGTCGCCACTGGCCAGGGGCAATCGCGGCGCAACAGTATTGTGCGTCCTACCCGGCGGAGGGATACCTCCCACACTTGCAGTGGCAGGGTCATCGACGCGCCTGTGGTGTCGTCTTTCGCAAGTTGCCACGATCCGGGTCGGGAAAGGACGGGACGCGCGCAGAAAAAGCCTCTCCCCCGGCGGGTCTTGCTGTGCCATCTATGGCATTCCGTTTATAGTGATTTGGCAAGAGCCGCAGGCCGATATTCTCATTTCCGAGAAGGCGTCGGGCCCCTGGAAGGCGTGAGAAGTGACGACCATAACGGGACGGGAGCATAGTCCGCAGTCGAGGGTGGAGACGACGCGCGAGAACCTCGCGCGCCGGCGGCGCAACCTGCTGCTGCCCATCCTGCTGCTTGTCGCCGTCGCCTTGATCGCGGTCGGAGCCCTGCTGTCCTGGAGCGCTGTCTCGGTCAATCAGCGCGATGCAGTGGCGCAGGAGGATCTCATCCGCTCCATCGTGCAGCTGCGCAAGGACAACCTGCGCCAGCTGGTGATCGACTATGCCTGGTGGGACGACGCGGTGTCCAAGCTGGGTACGGCGGTGGACGAGCGCTGGGCACGAGAGCGCCTCCCGGCTTACCTGCAGAGCGCCTTTGGTGTGTCGGCAGGCTGGATCGTGGCACCCGACGACAGTATCGCTTTCAGTTTCGAAGACGGCAGTTCTCTCACACCCGCCGAGGCGCCGGTGTTGCCGGCCGGTGCCTTGGATCTCTTGGCTGCCGCGCGCGCAGGAACGTCGATTGACGACGTCCCCGCGGCCGGTTTCGTATTGTACCGGCAGGAGCTTGCCCTGATCGGCGCCAGCGTCATTGCGCCGCTGGCGGGTGCCGCGGGTACATCGGGCGATGACAGTGTGCTCGTCTTCATTCAGCCGATGGATCTGACGCTGTTCTCGCGGGCGGGTATTGGCGAGCACATCGATGGCCTGCAGTTTCTGAGGGGGGCAATCCCCCCCGGCTTTCTCGCTTGCGTCGTGAAAGGGCTCGATGGCCAGGTCATCGGCAGTGTCATATGGCGCGACCAGGGTGCCGGCGACCACTTGCTGTGGAGCGTCGCGCCGCTGCTGCTTGTTGCCCTGATAGCCGTCTGCGTCCTGCTATTCCTCGCGATAAAGCGTGTCGAAACCGTTGTCTCGCGTGAGGGCCGGTTGTCGATCTCGCTCTACCAGGAACAGCAGCGCCGTTCGCAGAAGTCCAATTTTGTCACCATGGTTTCCCACGAGCTGCGCACGCCGCTGCAGGCGATCGGTACGGCGGCCGATATGCTGGAGCGCTTCGGCGACCAGATGAACGAGGCCGAGCGGCGCGAAGAGACGAAGACCATTCGTCGCGCCGTCGGCACCCTGGCGCGCCTGGTCGATGACGTCCTTGTCATCGGGCGGGCCGAGGCGGTCGAGAACCGCAACGGCGGCGAGCCCTTCGATCTCGGGCGATTCTGCAGCGCCGTGTGGCGCGAGGTTTCGGTGGCCCTGCGCAGCAAGCAGGAACTGGTGCTGGACGATCGTATCGGCGTGCCGATACGGGGTGTCAACGATGTCGCCATGCACACCATCCTTTCCAACCTCATGCAGAACGCCATCAAGTATTCGCGCGGCGCCGGCAATATCGAGGTCGAGCTGCGGCGTGAGGGCCCGGATTACGTGATCGCCGTTACCGATTGCGGGCCCGGCATTCCGGTCTCGGAGCAGGAATCGATCTTTCAGCCCTACTGGCGCTCCAGGCTGGTTGACGGCATAGCCGGGACCGGGTTGGGCTTGCCGGTGGCCCGCTCGGCGGCGCGTTCCCTGGGCGGTGATCTGGTGGTTGAGGGCGGCGGTGAGGGGCGCGGCGCCCGCTGGCCCGCCGGCGACTGAGCGCCACCTTTCGATCGGGCACAAGGTCCTGGGTTTTCTACGTTTTCCCTCGCCGGCCGTCCGCTTGGCCCGGCAGCACAACCGGCACTCCTCTAGAGGTTGTAGATTATCTATGTAGTAACGTTAGAGTATAAAACGAGGGAATATTTCTGTTTTCCCTTTGGCAAATCTCCGATTCAGGCATGACGACTCATAGAATTGTGGACGAAATCGCATTCTTACCAGTTTAGCGCGTATTTTTCCTTTGAGACTTCATAGCGATTTCGCATAGATTTGCTTGGGGTCATGGAATCATTGATTAGTAGGGAGAACGGATGCTCGCTCATCAACCCGTCGGGAAAGCCCGTCAGGCTCACCCTGTAGATGTCCACGTAGGCGGCCGTGTCCGCCTGCGCCGGGTGTTCCTCGGATACTCGCAGGAAAAGTTGGCCAATGCCCTGGGCCTGACCTTTCAGCAGATCCAGAAATACGAACGCGGTGCCAACCGGATCAGTGCCAGCAAGCTCTACGAGCTTTCGCGGATCCTCAGTGTTCCAGTGACCTACTTTTTCGAAGGCGTCGAGTCTGAGGGAGAAGCGGGTAGCGCCGGTGGACCGGAGGCAGGTGCCGCCGGCGGCGCGGGGATACACTCGTCGGATCCGGACTTCACCAATCAGAGAGAGACGCTGCAGCTTATCAGCTCGTACTATAGGATCCCTGATTCCAAGGTAAGGGCTGAGGTACTCTCTTTACTGAAGACGTTGGGGCGGCCCGGCGACAGCTGATCGACGGGTGAGTGCCAAGGAGGGCGGGACGGCGCACGCGAGAGAAAGCATCCTGAATGGCCATGATGCGCAGCCTCTAAGGGGCCGTAGGGCCTTTTGTGCTGTCTCTCTTGGCGCCGCTGCCTGGTCGGTCCGCATTGCCTGCGGGGCCCTGCAATGACCGCCGGCGTCGAGACCTACGTCGAGTGGTTGGCCGGCGCCGCCAGCACCAGCGAGATCGGCTCTCGGCTGCAGACGGTCGTCGAGCGCCTCGGTTTCGAATGCTTCTCCTATGTTCATGCCCGTCCGCCGCTGGGCAAGCGCATCCGTTCCTTCATCCCGGTCGGCTCCACCAGCGGCAAGCGGGTTCACGAATTCCTGGCGACTCTGCCCGATGCTTGGATCGGCCACTATCTGGCCAGTGACTACGGCGACCTCGATCCCACTTTCCAGGCGGCGGTCGGCCGGGTGCTGCCGTTCCGCTGGCGCGAGATCGGTGGTCGCAACGACCTGACCAGCGGGCAGCGCCGGGTGCTGAACGAGGCCGGTGACCACGGCATCCACCATGGTGCCACGATCCCCATCCACGGGCCCGACAGTGGCCTCTCGGCGCTCAACGTGGTGGGCGGCAGCGATGCCGGCTTCGAGGAGGCCTTTGGGCAGAACTACCGCGAACTCGTATGGGTCGCGATGAACACTCACGAGGCCTTTCTCAGCCTGGCTGAGGACGTCGCCGAGCAGGGCCGGGTGCGGCTGACGGACCGCGAGCGCGACTGCCTGCTGTGGACAGCGCGGGGCAAGACGGCCTGGGAGGTCGGCCAGATTCTCACCATCTCCGAGGAGACGGTGCTGTTCCACCTGAAGAACGCGACCCGCAAGCTTGGGGTGTTTTCCAAGCACCACGCCGTGGTCAGGGCCATCGTGCAGGGCTACATACTGCCGTAACCTACTGATTTAAATACATAAATACCATAGCTCCGCGGCCCGCCGCGGAGCCCTTGCGGGCGCCCCCCCCAATTCTGGGGGGCTGTCTCCAGCGGCCTTTGACGGTCCAATCCTTGCCGAAGCTTACGGGAAGGCGAGGTTACCGTGATCGAAGTTGTGACGCCCGACCTCTATGCGGTCTACGCGGCCGAACTGCAGTTGATGTTCCAGCAGCGCTACCGCGTGTTCAAGCAGCGCATGGGTTGGAAGGTGGCGAATCGCGGCGAAGAGGAACGCGATGACTTCGACGGCTTCTATCCGATTTACCTGCTGGCCTTCGACCGGCAGCGCGACCTGGCCGGCAGCTGGCGCTTTCTGCCGACCACCGGACCCTACATGCTGCGCGATGTCTTTCCCCAGTTGCTCGAAGGGGCCAGGCCGCCTTACCACCCGCTGATCTGGGAAGGCAGCCGCTTCGCCGTCGAAGGCCGCGGTGCGCGCGGGCGTACCAGCAGCGAGCTGCTCTGCGGCGTGACAGAGACCTGCATCGCCTACGGCATCCGCGAACTCATCACCGTCTACGACGCCCGCATGGAGCGGCTGCTGCCGCGCCTCGGCTGTCCGCCGAAGTGGCAGTCACAGCCCTGCCAGATCGATGGCGCAGCGGCCTACACCGGCCGTTTCGACATGAACCACGAAACCCTGAACAGCCTGCGAGCCGTTGCCGGCATCAAGGGCACGGTCATTCGCAACGCCCCCTTCCTCGACGAAGCGGCGGTGGCCTAACCATCACCACAGGAGAACCTCAATGTCAGATTCCAAGGACCCGATCGAATTGAAGCTTTGCGATCCGCTGCAGGACGCCGCCGCCATCAAGCGCTGCCTCGACTACCTGCGCATCGAGGCCGAGCGCACCGGCCTGCCCTTTGCGGCACATCTGATCGGCGTGGCCGCTGAGGCGATGTCGGATTCCATCGCGCTGTCGGAGAAGTCGGTCGCGCGCATCAACCGCAACGGTGCGGCACAGGTTGCCGCCTCTGCCGGCGGCATGGAACACCGTCACTGAGGCGTTACCGGGGCGTCGCAGGGCGCCCCGGGGACGCGGCGATTTCGCGCAGCTACCGGCACCGGGAGAACGACCATGCGCCTCGCAGTCGACAACGCTTCGGAAGCCATGCTTGCCGCCGGGGGGCGCGACGACCGCCCGGCGGTCACTCCCGTCATCCTGCGCGGGCGCCCGCTTGTCGGCCACCTGCCGGAGTTGCGTGCCGACCCCCTGCGCTTCTTCACCCGCATTGCGCGGGATCACGGGGATGTCGTGGAGTTGCACTTCGGCCTCGACAAGGTGCTGATGCTGAACAACCCGGCGATGATCCGGCACGTATTGCAGGACAACCGCCTCAACTACGAGAAAAGCAAGTTCTACAATGTAATGCGCGAAATACTCGGCAATGGCATCTTCCTTGCCGAGGGCGACGAGTGGCTGTCCCAGCGGCGCACCGCGGCCAAGAGTTTTCAAGGCTGCCAGTTGCGGCGCATGACGGCGGCCATGCAGGACGCGGTCGGCGACATGCAGGCACGCTGGCAGCCGCTTGCCGCCCGTGGCGAGGTCATCGATCTCATTCCCGAGATGATGCGCCTGACCCTCGACATTCTCATGCGCACTCTGTTCAGCCTGCGCCTGGACGGCCAGTACGCCGAAATCTTCCGCGCGCTTACGGTGGTTCTGCGCGACGGCGAGAAGCGCATCTGGTCGCCCTTCAACCTGCCGCGCTGGGTACCGACGGCACGCAATCGCGAGGTGCGGGCCGCGGTCCGGGTCCTCGATGACTTTGTTTTCGGCCTGATCGACAAGCGTTGTGCCGAACGTGCCGCCGCGTCGGCAGAGCGCGAAGAAGACGAGAAAGACTTGCTCGATCTGCTGCTCGACAACCGCAACGGGCGCAGCGACCGGCAGATCTGCGACCAGTTCCAGTCGATGATCCTGGCCGGCCACGAGACCACCGCCAACGGTTTGTCGTGGAGTTTCTTTCTGCTCTCGAAGCACCCGGAGTCGCTGCGCCGCCTGCGCAGTGAGGTGCGCGATGTGCTGGGTGGCCGTGCCGCCGGTTTCCAGGATCTGGCGGGGCTGAAGTACACCCGCATGGTGTTCGACGAGGCTTTGCGCCTCTATCCGCCGCTGTGGACTTTTTCGCGCGTCGCCGTTGCCGACGACGAGTTCTGCGGCCTGCGCCTCAAGGCCGGCACGAACGTCATGCTGAACATGTTCGCCGTGCACCGCCGGCCGGAGTTGTGGGAGAACCCGGAGGGCTTCGATCCCTCGCGCTTCGACCCGGAAAAGCGCAACAGCCAGCGCTTCGCCTATTTCCCCTTCAGCGACGGCCCGCGCAGCTGCCTCGGGGAACGCTTCGCCATTCTCGAGTCGATGATCGCCATGGCCGGCATCGCCGACCGCTTCGATCTGCAGCTGCTGCCCGGCCAGAACGTGGAGCCGGAGCCGATGATCACGCTCAGGCCGCGCGGCCCGCTGCTCATGCGTCTGCGCCCGGCTCCCGCCGCCTGAAGCGCAGGACCGGGAGGCCCGCCATGCCGATGCCCGTGCTGATCGCTCTCACCTATCTGGTGGGCCTGGGCATCGTCTATCCCTTCCTGCCTTTCCTGGCGCTCTCGCTGGGGGCCACGCCGCTGCTGGTTTCGCTGCTGCTGGTGACCGACACCGCGGTGATCCTGCTGCTGGCGCCGGTCTGGGGCCGGCTCAGCGACCGCATCGGGCGGCGCCGCGTCATCTTCCTGGGCCTTGCCACCGCGCCGCTTTCCTACCTGCTGCTGGCCTATGCCGACAGCCTCGCGCTGCTCTTCGCGGCGCGTGCCCTCGCCGGCATAAGCAACGCGGTGATTCCGGTGATCCAGGCCCTGGTGGCCGACCGTACCTGCGACAAGAGCCGTGTCTGCGGCATGGCGAACGTGAACTCCGCCTACGGTGTCGCCTTCATCGTCGGCCCGCTGCTGGGCACTTTCCTGCTCGGCAGCGGCGGCGAGGACTACCGCAGCGCGGCTTTCGGTGCCGGCGGCTTCGCGCTGCTGTCGCTTGCGCTCACCGCGCGCCTTGCGCCGGGCCTGCGCACCCCCGAACTGGGCGGCCTCGGGCTCGCGGCCCTGCCGCCGCGCCGCCTGCTGACGACCCCGCTCTGCCTCGCGCCCATCACCATCATGGCGGTGCTTTCCTTCGCTTACGCGTCGATGGATTCCACCCTCGGCCTGTGGTCGGCGCGCGTACTGGAATGGGATGCGCGCAACGTCTCCTATGCCTTCACCCTGGCGGGAGCGGCCGCCGTCTTCGCGCTGTGGGTGCTGATCCCGCCGCTCTGCGCGCGCTTCGGCGAGAGCCGCGTGACGGCGGGGGCGGCAGCAGCGATGGTGTGCGGCATGCTGCTCTTCGTGCTGGTGCCGCACGACGTTGCCGTCGCTGCTGCGGTGATGCTGCTCGGCGCCGGCATCGCCATGTGCCTGTCCTGCCTGCAGGCGCTGCTGTCCAAGGCGGCGCCGGGACAGGTGCAGGGCTCGGCGATGGGCTTCAACCATGCGGTGCTCAGCCTCGCGCGCGTCCTGGGGCCGGTGTGGGGCGGATTTGCCCTCGGCAGCCTCGGTGTCGGCTGGCCCTACGCAACCGGGGCGCTGCTCGCCTTCTGCGCCCTGGTGATGGTGATGTGGGTCTACCGGCCGCTGCCGCGCGCGCTGCAGGGCTGACCGCCGAACAAGAAGGAGCTGCCCCGCGATGATGAACGTTGCTGCCTTCCTCGACGCGACCGCCGCACGGCGGCCCGACGCCCGCGCGCTGGTCTTCGACGGCGCCACCTATAGCTTCGCCGAGGTGCTGGCGATGTCCAACAGGGTGGCCAACGGCTTGCGCGCGGCGGGCTATGGCCCGGGCAGCCGCATCGCTCTGGCCTGCGGCAACCGTCCCGGTTTCCTCGCCGCCTACTTCGGCATCCTGAAGGTCGGCGGTCTGGCGGTGGTGCTGGGCACGACGCTGCGCGAGCGCGACATCCGGTTCCAGTTGCAGGATTCCGGCGCCGAGGCGCTGCTCACCTACGACGGCCGCGGCGACACCGCCTATGCCGAGCAGGCGCTCGCCGCCGCCGAGTATGCCCCGCGCTGCCGGCGATCCTGGATCATTCCCGCGGGGCTGGAGGCGCCCTCGACGATTCCCGGCGTCGCGGCCCTGGGAGGCCTCATGGCCGGGCAGTCCGATGTCGCGGCGACCCATCCCTATGCGCCGCAGGAAACCGCGGTGCTGCTCTATACCTCGGGCTCGACCGGCCGGCCGAAG
>DAIQBR010000003.1:12336-33675 GCA_036781105.1 Kiloniellaceae bacterium | reverse complement strand
GGGTTGTCACGGAGATGCCGGCCGCCTCACAGCGTGCTCTTGCGGCGCAGCTTCGCGGCGATCGGCTTTTCCGAATCGTAGATCACGATCTGGCCGTCGCCGCGGGCCACTTCCCAGGCGCGGACGTCGCGCACCAGGCGCTCCAGGCCGGGCAGCTCGATGGAGGCGGCCTGGTCGGAACCCCACATGGCGCGGCTGAGGGTGATGTGCCGCTCGATGGAGCGGGCGCCCAGCGCCGCCGCCATGATGGTCGTCGGCAGGCCGACCTCATGGCCGGAATAGCCGATCGGGATGTCGGGAAACTCTTTCTCCAGGGTTTTGATGCCCAGCAGGTTCAGCTCCTCGGTCTTTGCCGGATAGGTCGAGGTGCAGTGGTAGAGGCAGGCGATCGTGCCGCCGGCCTCCTTCGTCGTGGCGACGATGCGGCGGATCATATCCAGGTCGCACATGCCGGTGGAAATCAGCAGCGGCTTGCCGGTCGCCGCGCAATGGCGCAGCAGGTCTTTGTCGGTCGCCGAGGCCGAGGCGATCTTCAGATAGGGGATGTCGTACTGGGCGAGGAAGTCGACAGAGCCCTCGTCCCAGGGCGAGGCGAACCACTCGATGCCGATCTCCTTGCACAGCTTGTCGATCTGGTCGTACTCGGCCTTGCCGAATTCCAGGCCGCGCTTCAGGTCGCCGTTGGTCTCGCCGAAGGGATTCTCGCGCGGCTTGGCGAGCTCCTCCTGCGTATAGACCACTTCGATCGTGCGCTTCTGGAATTTCACGGCGTCGCAGCCGGCCTCCTTGGCGGCCTTGGTCAGCTGTTTTGCGGTTCCGATGTCGCCGTTATGGTTGATGCCGATTTCGGCGACGATGTAACAGCTGTCTTGCTTGATCATTTCCTTGCTTTCATGCTGATGGATGTGGTCGCGGACCTGCGCGGTGAGGGCTTATGCTTCACTGTTTCCGCTCACCTGCTTTGCATTGATGCCCCGGAAGCCGATACGTCGGAGCGGGGCCCCGCGCTTTTCTGCGTGAGCCTGTTGCGGCAGACGTTCAAATGGTTTTCGTAGTCGTGCTTTTCCAGGATCTCGTTGCAGTACAGGATGTCCGGCTCCGACAGCTCCTCGGCGAAGCCGCCGACCTTTCCCTTGCGGACCTTGAAGCTGTCGGGGTCGGCGGTATTGCCGGGCTTCAGGCTGCGGCCGAAGTCGGCCCGGCCGCCGGAGGCCTCGACCTGCCGCAGCTTGTCGAAGGAGCTTTCGGTGATCGCGCTCTGCAGCGCCTGCTCCGAGATGTCGTGCCGGTCGAGGAATGTCAGGATGTGCCGCATCTCGCCTTCCGTGTCTTCGCGCAGGCGCTCGTACTCCAGCAGCACGAAGCGCCGGGGACGGGTCTTGGCGGTGAGCCAGGCCTTGTTGAACTCGACGATGCGCTCGACGCCCAGCCCCGGATCGCGGATGAAGTCGGAGATCGTGCCGTCATAGCCCTGCTTCAGGCGGGTCCGGGAGTGGTGGTAGAACGACACCACCGTATCGCGCGGGTCGCGGACCAGCAGCATGACCCGCTTGTTGTGGTAGAGGCCGGTATCGATGGGGCCTGTGCCCTTGGCGCCGGCGTGATCCTGGATCACCGGGATTCCCAGCTCCCTCATCATGACCCGGACCCAGGTGCGGCCCGACTTCGGAAAGGAGATGAGCACCGGGTCGTCCAGCAGCAGCAGGCGCAGCTTCGTCCTTGTCTGCGGTGCCAGAAAGTTCGTGATCCACATCTGGTGACGGTCCAATTTCCAAGGCGGGCGTCGCGGGGTGATCGCTCTTGCGCCGGCCTGCCGTGGCACGCCGGCCGGCGGCCGCGCCGCTACTTCGCCGCCAGTTTCCTGGCCGCCGGAGAGGCTGCCGCCTTGGCCGCGGGGGTGCTGCGCTGCTCGCAGTATTGCGCCGCTTCCAGCTCGGCGAACCACTCCTCGGCGTACTCGCAGTCGCGGTACTCGTCGAAATAGGGCCCGCCCAGGGTGTAGTGCACCAGCGCGGCGTCGCGTCGCGGCGGATTGTAGCCCACCAGGTGGTTCCACTTGGCCGGCAATTCGCCGATCAGGTCTTCGCTCTCCAGCCACTTGAACTGGTGCAGTTCCAGGCCCGAGGCCGTGTTGACATAGTCCGGGGTCAGCGCCTTGCACTTCTCGGTGTTGAACAGCATGACGCTGGACCAGTTCTTCTTCTGGTACTTGGTCTGCACGCTGCCGAGAAATTTCTCGTCCTCTTCCGGATTGTGGTCGTGCTTGACGACCTGCACCGCGTAGCGCTCGTCGCGCAGCTCCCAGAGGTTCTTGATGTCCTCCAGCATGATCATGTCGCAGTCCATGAAGACGGCCCAGCCCTGGTAGTCGCAGAGCCAGGGCGTCAGGAAGCGGGAGAAGGAAAAGTCGGTCGACTGCAGCGGGTTGCGCTCCCGCGTGAAGACGTCGCCCAGGTGCGAAAGGCGGATGGGGCAGATCGAGACCGGCAGCGAAGATCGCGCTTGAATGCTGTGCGCCAGAACCGTGAAGGCGACCGCTTCGCGAGGATCATATCCGATGAAAACCTTGACCATATCGCTGCTGCTCTCGTGCTTGTTCCGTTGGAAGTCAGTTGGCATCAGATGCCGCTGATCCCTGATCCGATTTTTTCGTTGCCGGGGTCGGCGAGGGCGCCGGCGAGCGCCTTCCAATCCGGTGTGCCGCTGGGCCAGAGGTGATCTGCAAGCTCCTCGTCGCGCAGCGGGCGGCCCTGGTGGGCGGCGATGATTGCCGGCAACATCCGCTCCAGGCCCGCCCGTGACGCCGCCGCGTAGACCGCGGCGCGGCTGTTGCCCTCGGGGGGAGCCTCCCGTGCCGGCAGATGCCGGTAGTCGACCCCTCCGCCCCAAAGAAGCACGGGAATCCGCAAATGCAAAGCCTCTTCTATGGTCGAGGAACTGTAGGCGACAACCAGGTCGCTGTCGGCCAGATCCTGCGCGAAGGACCCGCTGCGCCGGTACTCGACGTTGCGCCGGGCGGGCAGCAATTGCTGCAGGATATCGGCGTTGCACTCCGCCTTTTCCTTGGGCCGCACGACGAGGTGGGCGTTGCCGGTCTGTTCGACGACGTCGCCCAGAACCGCGATGCCCTGGACGAATTCGTCCGAGGTCTGCATGGCCCAGGGAACATGCTCGCTCCAGGGCGAGAAGTTGCAGGCATGCAGCATCCTGAAGACACCGTTTCCCGCTTCGGCCGGCGGGCGCTTGCTCTGCAGCCACACATAGGGGGCCGCCGGCGCCGCGAGATCTGGCCTGCGCGCCGCTTCGGCCGCCCGGGCGGCATGGGGCGTCTTGGGCAGCAGGGTCGTGGCGAAGCGGCTGAGCACACGGCCGTAGCGGATCCACTGGTTGACCGCCGCGCGCGCGCTCGGCGTGGTCTGAGCGGCGTGGGAGGAGTGGGACAGGAAAAGGACCGGCACCGCCCGCTCCCGCGCGGCCTGGCCGGCCGCACCGCCGGGCCCCCAGCCCAGCGAGTCGGTGACCAGGGCGGCGGGCTGCGCGGCGGCGAAGAGGGCGGCGAGGTGCCGCGCCAGTCCCGCCGTCAGCTCGGCGGCGCCGGTGGCGACCGCGGCGGCGGTCCTGACGGCGTCCCGGGCGGCGGGGTCCTGCAGGCGCTCCAGAACGCGCCCGGCGGCCTCGCGGGTGGCGCGGTCGGGCAGCGGCAGGGCGCTCAGGGTGGCCCGTGGCCGGCCGCCCAGGCCCCAAGCCAGGCTGCGCAGGATGCGGGCATGGTCCCGCCAGTCCCCCCGGGTGGCCTGGACATCCAGAACCGCCCGCTTCGGATTGACGGCGATCACCTCCCGGCCCAGGCGGTCGAGCTGCCGGCGGCCGTAGCCCAGCACCACGGGAGCCCTGCCCCGGTAGGCCCGGGCGGCCAGGGTGGCCAGCCCCTGGGCGAGCCAGGCGAGAGGGGGGCGTCCGAACTTCTGCTTCAGCGTCACGTCGAAGCGGGCCAGCACCAGGCGGCCGAACAGCAGGTCGAAGGCCGCGGCCGGGTCGTCGCAGTGCTGCCAGGCGCCGCCGTGGCGGATCAGCCAGGGGCCGGGGCCGGAACCCCGCAGGGTGGTTCGGAGCCTGGCCGAAGCGGCGGTGAGGTAGGACAGCACGATAACAAGCGCTTCCCGGGCCGCGGGGCCCAGCGCCGGCGCGCTCTCGAAGGCCGCCTCCAGCTCGGCGATGGTGCGGCGCTGGTGCAGGATGGTGCGGCGATGCCCGGTGGCGGTGTAGTACGGCAGGCTCGACAGCACCGGCACCGGCGCAGCCTTCAGGGCGGCGCGCGCCGCCGGGGTCAACGCCAGCACCGCCCGGCAGGCGGGTGCTGCGCGCAGCAGGTCGTCGGCGTCGTCCTGGTCCAGGACAACGGCCAGCGGCAGGGTTTCTTCGGGAGAGTTCAATTCGGCTTGAATTCAGAAATCGGAGGTGCCGGGCGGTCGCGGAACACCGAGCCGCCTGGCAGAGCGCCGGACCCTATGCGTCCGTTGCGGGCGTCAAATGTGTTTGCAGCAGTTCAGAGGGGCGCGAGCGTCGCTGCGGACAGCTTGTCGTGCAGGTCCCACATCTCGGCGTCGATGGCGGCAGCGACGTCCCCGGCCAGTTGCTTGCCCTGGCCCATGACGGTGGTGTCGATGGCGGCGAGGCGGCTGTGCTCGAAGCTGGAGTTCTGATACCAGGGCGCGCCGTTGAAGGTCGGCCGCAGCAGCAGCGGGTTCCAGTCGATGCCCAGCTTGGCCGCCAGGGCGCCCATGGTCGCCTCGCCCTGCTGCAGCAGGTCGCGGAAGCGCAGCACGATCAGGCGTCCGCCGGCGGCGACTTCCAGGGCCTGGCGGTAGTAGGCCTTGTAGTAGTCGGCCGCCTCCCGCGGATCGCCGGAATAGGGGGTCGCCTTCTTCAGGCTGGTGTAGGAGGCCATCCAGTCGTCCGGCTCGCGGGTCATGAAGATCATGTAGCCGTCGGGATAGGTCGCCTGGAAGCGCTGGAAGTTCTCGACGTAGTGTTCCAGCTGGCCCCACCGCATCGTCATATGGCCGACGACATACTTCTTCTCGAAGTAGAGCGACTGGTAGTTGCGCCAGGCGTTGAACACGGCGGTGAAGACCGCGTCGAATTTGTGCCGGTCGGAGCTATCCCTGCAGAACTCGGCGAAGATGGTTTCGAACCATTCCTGATCGAAGTAGATCGGGTAGACATCCTGCACCATGTTGGACGACTGCTTGGACATGCCGACGCGGTCGAACTTGGCCAGGCTCATCTTGGCGAAGGCTCCGGAGAGCAGTTTCCCGCCGCTTACGGCCAGCTCCTCGGAAGAGGGCCAGATCATCTCGGGGTTGGTGAAGCCGAAGACAGAAGGATAGCCGTGCAGCTGCGGGTGCGAATCGAGCAGCCTCAGCAGCAGCGTGCCGCCGGAGCGCGGCGCCTGGCAGATCCACACCACCGGTTCGCGCACCGGGCGGACCCACTCCAGTTGGGGGCCCCTGTCGATGTCTTGGCTGGGGGCCGCCGGCTGTATCGCCTTCTGCGCCGTCATCACATCACCTTGAACATCAGAGAGGGTTCATCCAGCCGCGGGTCGCCGCTCGGCAACGGGGGATTGGCCGGATTGTAGTAGAGGCGGCGGTTTTCCGGCGCCAGGGTGCGGTCGTTCGACTGCTCCACCCGGTGGCGCTCCTCGCGCTCGCCGATGGCATGGCGGATGACGCTGTCCTTGGCGACCCAGTGGCCGTTGGGCTTTTCCCAGATCTGCGCGTCGCGCATCGGCTCGACCAGGTCGTAGAAGTCCTGCTTCTTCATGCCCAGGAAGTCGCAGTAGGTCTCCAGGGTCGAGGGCTCGTTGGCGTCGTAGCGCCGCACCATGTCGATGCCTTCCTCGCGCGTCATGCGGCCGTGGCGGATCTCCATGGAGGCGTCGTCGGTGGCGCGCCCGTAGCCGAATTTCAGGTACTTCAGGTAGTCGTGGACCGAGTTGGCGTGATCCTCGACCTTCGAATGGAGATTGAAGGTGCGGTCCAGCTCGTAGGTGACGGGCGCGAAATCCCACTCGCGCATCATCAGCTCGCCGTGGTGCTTGGCGTTCCAGTCGAAGAAGTTGCTGACGTAGATGCCGCGCACGCCGACCTGGGCGATCTCATCGTCGCTCGGGTAGATGTAGTGGCGGATGTCGCCGACCGTGATGTCGGCTTGGCCGACCAGGTCGTGCGCCTCGTAGCCGCGCATGTCGTGTTCCTTGCGCGTCCACTTGGTGAACTCGACGAAGTCCTCCAGCGTGACGATGCCCGTCAGCTCGGCGAAGCCGTGCTCGCCCCAGACCATCAGCGGGATGTTGTAGTTCACGGCGACCTGGAAGGGCACGGTGCGGATGCCGGCGTGGTAGTGCCAGGTGAGGTCGCCGACGGTCTTCAGCATGTGCCGGGCGAGCCGGCGCGCCGAGTCGACCCCGGAAGTGACGGTGATCAGGTCGCAGCCGGACTTGCTGGTCAGGTTTTCCAGGTTGCGCAGGCCGGCGGCGGTGTTGAAGGCGTGGTTGAAGGAGACCAGCAGCGGGTTCATTCCGTACTTCTTCTTCAGCAGCCAGACCTGGTAGTGGGAATCCTTGCCGCCGCCGACAGGCACGATGCAGTCGTGCGAATTGCCGCGGCGCCGCGCCTCGGCGCGTGCCTCGTCCAGGATCTGCTCGAAGATCTCGCGGCGCTCTTCCCAGTCGACCTCCAGCTTCAGGCGGCTCTCGTGATAGCGGCAGCCGCTGCAGACGCCGTCCTCATCGAAGATGATGGTCGGCTTGGCATTGGCCGGGTAAAGGCAACGGGCACAGTATTCCATATCGACTCTTTCGTTCACTTTCCGGGAGGCCAGGGCAGCAGCGTCGTCGTAACGCGCCGCCGGGTCTCTCAGTCGTTCGTCTCGATCAGCGGCCAGTCCAGCGGCGTGCCACGGGCGATCTTGGCCCTGGCGGTTCTGCCGAGAAAGTCGCGCAGATGTTTCGGCGGCAGGCCGTGGCCCGGCCGGATGGCGCGCAGGTTGCGCGCCGTGAAAGGCTCTCCGGCCGCGATATCTTCGACCACATAGAGCGAGCGCCGGAAGGCGGCGTTGCCCGACTCGCTGGCCTTGCGGCTGTAGTCTGCGGACCCCAGCGCCTGCCAGGCGGTGCGGCAGCTGCTGCAGAGCTGCTTGAGTTCCTCGGGCTCCAGGGAAAAGGCGGCGTCCGGCCCGCCGTCGCTGCGGCGCAGGGTGAAGTGCTTCTCGATGACCTGGGCGCCCAGCGCCACCGCGGCGATCGGCACCTCGATCCCCAGCGTGTGGTCGGACAGCCCGGTCACTGTATCGAAGCGGGCAGCGAGATCGGGCAGGGTCAGCAGGTTTGCCTCTTCGGGCGGGGTCGGATAGCCGCTGATGCAATGCAGCAGGGCGATCTCGCCGGAGCCATGGCGGCGCGCCGTCTCCACCGCCTCTCCGATCTCCGCCGCGTTGGCCATGCCGGTGGAGATGATGAGCGGCTTGCCGGTCGCGGCGGCTTTCTCGATCAGCGGCAGGTCGAGAACCTCGAAGGAGGCGATCTTGTAGGCCGGCGCGCCGAGGTCTTCCAGGAAGTCGACCGCGCTGGCATCGAAGGGGCTGGAGAAGACCGCCAGGCCCAGCTCTCTGCCCCGCGCGAAGATCGCCTCGTGCCACTCCCAGGGTGTGTGGGCCCACTGGTAGAGCTCGTACAGTGTCTTGCCGTCCCACAGGCCGCCCTCGATGCGGAAATCCCGGCCGGGGTGGTCGATGGTCATGGTGTCGGCGGTGTAGGTCTGCAGCTTCACCGCATCGGCGCCGGCCGCCGCGGCCGCGTCGACCAGGGCGAGGGCGCGTTGCAGGTCGCCGTTGTGGTTTCCCGACATCTCGGCGATCACATAAGGCGCCTGGCCGGGGCCGATCCGGCGTCCGCCGATCACTATGCTCTTCGGATCACGCATAGGTTCGCTTTGCCGGGTGCGAGTCAATTCGGTCGGGCTGCGGGCAGGTTGTGAAAAATCCCGCTGTGCTGCGGCTCGTAGGCGGCAGCCTGGAACAAGCCCAGAGAGGCTTGGTTCTCCGGTAGGATTTCGGCAACCAGTTCGATTCCGGGCAGCCAGCGCCGGGCGATGTTGAGCGCCGCCCGGGCGATGCCGAGCCGCCGCTTGGCCGGCGCCACCAGGATCGAGATCTCGTAGGCGGGCGAGCCCATCCCGCGGTCGATCTTGTCGAGGCGCAGCACGCCGGCCGCCTCCCGCTCGTGCTCGATGACGGTGAGGAAGCAGGTTTCCGAAAGCAGCCGGCGCTGGAACCAGCGGCGATGCTCCCGTTCGGTCGGCACGCGCGACTCGCGGGCGAATTGCCGCGTCGAGGGGTCGCGTTGCCATTCCAGCATCGGCGTTTCGTCCTCCGGCCGCGCAAAGCGCAGCATCACTTCGCCCCCGTCTTTGGCCGGCTCGCCTTGCTGCAGTGGCAGCGAGGCGCGGATGGCACCGAAGCCGTCGCAGACGGCCGCGGCCTTGACCGACATCAGGGTCAGCAGGTCGGGGTTCTCGTGCAGCTGGCGCAGTTCGCTGGCGATCAGCGCCGGCGTCAGGTCCTCGGCATCGCCGATGACCTTGGCGGTGCCGGCCTCCGAAATGGCCTTGGCGATGTCGCGCTGATTGCCGGCGATGGTCACCACGAGGGAAGGCAGGCCGAGGCAGCAGCGCTCCCAGGCCGAGGTGCCGGCCGCGCCGATGGCGAGGTCGGCATCGGCCATCAGGCGGGCGATGCGCGGCGGATCGACGTGCAGTATCGCCGGCGTCTTCATTCCCTCGATCTTGGCTTGCACGGCCTTGATGTTCGGCGAGCTGGTGCCCAGGATGACGTCGACCTCCAGGTCCAGGCCGGCTTCCTCGATGCCGTCCAGCACCAGGGCGGTCAGCTTGCGGGTGTCGGTGGCGCCCATGCTGACCACCAGCCGCTGCAGCTCGTAATACTGCCGGCGCCGGTCCAGCGTCGCGGTGCGCCAGGCGCCGAAGCCGCGGCGCAGCAGGCTGTAGGCGGAACCGGTGGCGATGCGGCACTCGTTCGGAACCAGATGGGCGTATTCCGAGGGTTGCCGGCCCAGGGTCTGGTCGAGCAGCACGTCGCAGTGATGCTGCCGCACCGGCAGGTCGTCGATGACCATGATCTGGCGCGCCCAGCCGCGGCAGCTCTGCTCGAACTCGAGGCCGCGCTCGTAGTGGTCGAGGACCATCCAGTCGAAACCGTCGGGCAGCCGCTCCTGAAGCTCCTCGGTCTCTTCCTCGCTGTCGCCTGACAGGGGAATGACCTTGAAGGGATTGCGCAGGAGGGAGGGATAGGCCTCGGCGCTTTCCGGGCGCACCGCGAAGGTGCAGTCCCAGCCGGCCTCGGCCAGGGCGTTGGCGAAGCTGAGGCAGCGCACGAGGTGACCCGCGCCGAGCTTCGCCGAAGCGTCTGCGCGGAATACCGCCCGCATCAAACGATCGCCAGCTTGGGCATCCGCCGGTCGCGCAGGTCAGCCTCGGTCAGCTGGGCCTCGGCGATGCGGAGGTCTTCCAGGGTGTCGATATCGATCGATCGCTCCCGCGGCATGACGTAACCGACCAGGGGCTCCGCCAGGTAGGAGCGCTCGCGTTTGAAGGCTTCGACATCCAGGACGTGGATGGCTCCGTTCGGCCGGTAGGCCGGCGGCAGCTCCTGTGACTTCCGGCCGAAGTACTCGGGCATGTAGGGGTTCAGCGTGCCGTCCTCGGACTGCTGCAGCGCCGCCAGCGGCGTGTGGTTGAACTCCGACACGCTCATGACGAAGGGGCGGTTCATGCGCAGGAACAGGTCGTAGGCGCCGCGGATATCCTCGGCCGTGCGCAGCGGGCAGGTCGGCAGCAGGATGACAAGCGTCTTGTAGTACTGACCGTCCGCTTCCAGTTGCTCGATGGCGTGCAGGGCCGTGTCGACGACCCCGGCGGGATCCTTGGCCAGCGCGGCGGGCCGCATGAAGGGGACGTCGATGTGCCAGGCGCGGGCGATCTCGGCGACGTCCCTGTCCTCGGTGGAGAGCACCAGGCGGTCGATCACGCCGCTTTCGCGCGCCGCCTCGGCGGCCCAGGCCAGCAGCGGCTTGTCGCCCAGCAGGCGCATGTTCTTCCTCGCAAGCCGCGTCGAGCCGCCTTTGGCGGGGATCAGGCCGAGCACGGGGCCGGAGGAGGAGTGCGAGAACATGCCGCGTTACCCCTTGCTGAACAGCCACCAGTTGGTGTTGTCCGAGGAGTCGAGAACCTGCCAGAGGAAGCCGTAGTCCAGGACCCGAAGGCCCGGATAGCGATCCAGATAGAACTTGCCGAAGTCGCGCTTGAACAGCACGCCGTTGCGCCGGTGATACTTGACCTCAGTCGGCTCGTGCGAAAAGTACTCGATGCAGACGATGTACTGCCGCGCGACACGCACAACCTCGTCGACGACAGCGCCCAGGTCGTCGGGCGCGACGTGGATCAGCACGCCGGAGGTGAACACCAGGTCGATGCTGGAATCGGCATAGGGCAGGCTGAAACCGTCGCTTTCGACGATGGTGGCGTTGGCCAGTTCCTCGCGCTCTCGGGCCTGCTTGCAGGCTGCAGCGTTGGGCTCGACGCCGTGCAGTTCAGGGATGAAGTGGCGCAGGGCCAGTAGGTTTCGGCCGATGTTGCAGCCGACCTCCAGCGCAGTCTCCGGGCGCGGCGTGGCGGCGCGACGGAGGATCTTGCCCCAATCGCGGATCAGCGCCGACTGGCCCTCTGCGGTAATGCGGTTGCTCCCGCGCTGGGCATAGGCGTCGCCGAACTCAGAGCGCCAGAGTTCAACCTGCTTGGTGGACATCACGAATTCCGCGCATTTATCAGATATTTGTAGGAAATTTACTTAGGTAAATGCCAAGAAAGCGTTAACGAATTCCGAGCGCCGGAAAGACCGCTCAAATCGTCGCGCCTTTGTCGCGAAATCGGCGGTTTCCTGCGCGGCCTCGCCGATCTCCATGGTCGCGCCGATCGCCTGTCGAAATCGTTAACCCGGCCCCGGGCTGACCGGCGGCGACAGGGCCCGCAGACGCGCTCAGCCGGCCTTCCGATGGCTTCCCTGGCCCAACGCAGGACCCAGGCTGCGCCCTTCGCTGCGCACCGGCACGCCGGCGTCGCTCAGGAAGGACTTGGCCTTGCGGGTGGCCTGTTCGGTGTAGTGGAAGATGTTGGCGGCCGCGACCGCCTCGGCACCGGCTTCGATGCCGGCCAGCAGGTGCGACCAGGTGAAGACGCCGCCGAAGGCGATCACCGGCAGGTCGACCGCGGCGGTGACGGCCTTGAGGCTGTCCAGGTCGTAGCCCTTGCGGGCCCCGTCGTGGTCGACCGAATTGAAGAATATCTCTCCCGCCCCCAGTTCCTGCGCGCGGCGGGCCCAGTCGGCCGGGCCGGCCTCCAGCGCGCGCTGGCCGCGGTCCACCGCCACCCGGGCCTCCCCCGCCTCATCGCGCTTCACGTCGATCGAGGGTACGATGCACTGCTTGCCGAAGCGGCGCGACAGGGTCTGCACCAGTTCCGGGTCGTCGGCGAAGGCGGTATTGAGGACCAGCTTATCCGCCCCCTTGGACAGCAGGCTGCGCGCGTAGTCGGCATCGGTGATCCAGCCGCCGACCGCCAGCGGCACGAAGCAGTGCTTGGAGACCTGCTCGACCGACTGCGCGAAGGCCTCGCGGCTGTCGGCGCTGCGCGAGACGTTCAGCAGCACGATCTCGTCCACCGACCACTTGTTGAAGGCCTCCATGGCGTGCACGGGGTCGTAGTGGATCACGTTGGTATGCTTGAAGCGGATCGACTGCACGACCTGGCCGTCGCGCAGGATCAGCACCGCTATGAGCCGTTTCTTCAGCATCGCGACCCCTAGAGCTTCGCGAAGTTGGCGAGCAGGCGCATGCCGACGCTCTGGCTCTTTTCCGGGTGGAACTGCATGCCGTAGACGTTGTCGTGCGCCACCATGGAGGTGAAGCGGATGCCGTGCTCGGTGCGGCCGATGGTGTCGCCGGCGTCGGTGCAGTCGACGTAGTAGCTGTGCACGAAGTAGACGTCGGCGCCGGTTTCCACCTCGGCCAGCAGCGGGTGCGGCGCGTCGTACTCGATGGCGTTCCAGCCCATGTGCGGCACCTTGATCCCCTCGCCGGGCGGGAAATGGCGGACCTCCGCATCGATCCAGCCGAGCCCCTCGTGTTCGCCGTCCTCGTAGGACCTGCGGCAGATCAGCTGCATGCCCAGGCAGATGCCGAGCAGCGGCTTGCCGGCTGCCACATGGGTGTTGAGGGCCGCAACCATGCCGGTGCGGCGCAGGTTCTCCATGGCTTCCTGGAAGGCGCCGACGCCGGGAACGATGATGCGGTCACAGGCGGCCACCGCTTCGGGCGCGCCGACCAGCTCGGCCTCCTGGCCGATCTCGGCGAGGGCATTGAGCACCGAGCGCAGGTTGCCCATGCCGTAGTCGATGATGCCGATGGCTGACAAAGCGGGGATTCCTAGAGCTCGATATCGGCCCAGTCGAGGCGCTCGCCGGCGGCCTTGGCCACGCGCAGGGCGCGGCCGATCAGCCGCTCCGCCTCGCTCCGCGGAATTCCCTTGCCGGGACGGCGGTAGTCGAGGTCGCCGGGGCCGAGCACGCTGCCGGCACCCAGATCGCGCAGCAGGTGCACGCTGCGCCGGTTGGCGTTGCGCTTTTCCACCTCCGCCGGGCTCATCATGCGGCGCGGGCTGCCCATCGCGATCTCGAGGTCACGGATGACGCGGATGAAATGCGCCTTCTCCGCCGGCTCGATCGACATGACGTGCTCGACGCTGCGCGTGGTGCGGTCCTCGCTGATGGTCTTTTCCACCAGGTTGGCGCCCAGGGCGACGGCCGCCAGGTCCATGTCCCAGCCGGGGGTGTGATCGGAGTAGGCGACGGGATAGGGGAACATGCGCTTCAGGGTCGGGATGACGTTCAGGTTGATGCTCTCCAGGCGGGCCGGATAGCCGGAGGGGCAGTGATGGATGATGATGTTCTCGTTGCCCTCGCCGCGGATCACGTCGACCGCGGCCTCGATCTCGCCGATGGTGGCGTTGCCGGTGTCCAGCTGCAGGCACATGCCGCTGCGCGCGGCACGCCGCAGCAGGGGCGTGTGGTTCACGTCGGCCGAGGCGATCTTGATGGAATCGCAGCCCAGCTCCTCCAGCAGCTCGATCTCGTCCTCGAAGCCCACGGTGGCGAAAAAGGCCAGCCCCAGGCCGTCGCAGTGGCGCTTCAGGGCGCGCCACTCGTCCTTGGCCAGGGCGCGGCGGCACAGGATGTCGTACAGCGGCTCCGACACGGTTTCCATGGCGCCGCTGTCGCGGTCGACCAGGACGTCGTAGGTGAACAGCTGCTTGCGGTCGGCGACCAGCCGGTCCGGATCGATGACCTGGAATTTGACGGCGTCGGCGCCGGCCTCGGCGGTGAGGGATGCCAGACGCTTGGCCGATTCCAGACCCGAATGGGTCGGGCCGGCCTCGTAGGTGATGAAGCAGGGCTGGCCGTCACCGACACGCCGCTTGCCGAACTGGACCATTTATCTGACAGCCTGAGGTTCGTGGATAGTCAGCGAGGATGCACCGCTAAGCTTTAGAAGCCGTTAACCATGATTGCCGCGGCTAGCCGGCGGCCTTTGCGCCGGCTGCTTGCGCGCGGTCCCGCCCAGCCATGGCGAGGAGGCGCGAGGTCACCGCTTCGAGGAATTCCGGGTTCTCTCTGACGGTGTCCTCGGTCACCTTCTCCCAGATGATGTCGGTGCCGCTGGGGAAGGAAACTTCCAGCACGGCGGCGATGTAGAGGGCGAGGCGTTCTTCCGAGGCGGGCGCCAGCTTCAGCGCCGCGTCGACGGCAGCCGGCAGGCTCGAGAGGTCGGTGCAGTGCACGAAGCCGTCCCCGACCATGGCATAGGGCGGCGCGCCGAACAGCAGGGTCGGCTTGCGCAGCAGCATGGCCTCCCAGCCGGCGGTCCCGGTGATGGTGGCGGTCAGGGCGGCCTCGCGCACCAGGTCCGTGCCGCTGTCCTGCGGCGAAGCCAGGACGACACCCGGGATGCGCGCCAGCCGCTCGTAGAAGCCCTCCGGCCGCTGCCCCAGCATCGGCAGGTGTTCCTTCACCAGCAGGCGCATCCCCAGGGGCAGGCTCTTGGACAGCGCCTCGATGACCGCCAGCTGGTCGGTCAGCATGTGCGACAGCACCATGGTCGCCGCCTCGGGGTCCACGTGCAGCGGGTAGAAGGCGAAGGGCCGCTCGGGCCGCGCCCCCGGCTTGGTGAAGAGGCCGCGTCGCGCGATCCGGCGCGCCCGCCGCGCGCTTTCCAGGGTGAAGGCGACCTGGCGCAGGGGTGTCGGCTTGCGCAGCGGCAGTTCCATGCGGCCCAGCCTGATCTTGGCGGAGGTCTTGGCGGCCGCCAGAGCGGTCTTCACCAGGTGCCCCAGGCTCTGCTGCCTGGCCACGCGCCGCTTGTGCACGGCGAGGTAGTCCGGCGAGGCGGCGTTCTGGCGGAAGGCTTCGATGTGCTGCCGCGCCGCCGGCATGCGGGCTTCCAGCAGGCCGCTTTTGGCCAGCGCCGCCTCGAAGCATTCCCGCACCGGGCCCAGGTGGTCCACCGGCGAGTCGTCGATGATCATGTGCTTGCCGATGCGGGTGTGGTTGAACCGCCCGAAGGGAATGCCCAGGTGCTCGCAGACCATCGACAGGGCGAAGGCCTGGGCGCCCGCGACGGCGTAGCAGAACACCACGTCGGGCCGGAACTCGCCGAGTGTTTTCAGGAAGTGGCGCAGGATCCCCGCCACGTAGCGTTCGATGTTCTCCGGGTCGCGCGCCAGGCGCATCAGCTCGGTCTCGGCCAGGGTGCCGCCGCTGACGTAGCCGCGGCCGACCTGGCGGTCGGCGATGATCAGCCGGCGCAGCTTGTGGGTGCCGAACAGCGCTTCGTAGCGGGCGATCTCTCCCGGCGCCGCGGGCGTGGCCAGCCATTCGCGCTCCAGGTCGTCCAGGTAGGCGAAGGGCGCGATCTTCACGTCTCTGGCGGCAGCGACCCGCTCGGCGACCTGGCGATGGCCGGTGGCGAGTCCGCCGGTCTGCGCGCCTGGAAAGCGGCGCTCCATCTCGCGCGCGATCTCCAGCGGCCATTCCAGGAAGGCCGGCGCGAACAGCATGTATGTCTTCATCGGGATTCTGATTGCCTGAGGATTTCGGGTGCTTGCCTGGCTTCGGTTCCGGGCATCACACCTTGCGGCACTTCGCCACGAAGAACTCCAGGCTCTTCAGGGGGTAGCGCTCGGTGATGGTGGCGACCTCGACATAGCCGAAGACGTCGCTGAGGCACTCGATGAAATGCGCCTCGTTGTCGAAGTAGCTCATGACCTGGCCGTCGCGGAACTCTCCCGTGGCCAGCTTGTAGCTCGAGGGGCCCTGGCGTTCCGCCGCCCGGTGGAACTGGTGCAGCGGCCCCACCGTCGAAATCAGGAAGTGGCAGTCGGACTTGCCGACGCGGCTGAATTCGCGCAGGCCCGCCATGACGTTCTCGGTCCCGTCTTCGTAGTGGATGGTGTTGATCGACAGCACGAAGTCGAAGAAGGCATCGGGATAGGGCAGGGCGCGGTTGTGGCCGGTCGCGATCTTGGCGTCCATGTTCAGGGCCGCCGCCCGCTCCCGCGCGACCGCGGCCATCTCCTCGTTGATCTCGACGCCGTGCAGTTCCGCGCCGCGATCGGCGAAGGGCATCAGGTTGTTGAGGTAGAGGCAGCCCAGGTCGAGCACCCTGTCGCCCTTGCGAATCTCCTTGCCGAAGCCGAAGTAGCTGGGCGAGCAGAGGGCGCGCAGCATGTATTCGGTCGGAAAGTGCCGCGCCATGGCCGCGGAGTAGCCGATATTGCCTTTCGACCAGGCGTCCAGTTTATCGTTCATTGCCTCTTCTCAGACGCTTTGCTTCCCCGGCCCGCCTTCCTCACTTCGCGCAGGCCGCGATAGAGGATCTCGGCGTACTCCAGGTCCTCCGGTTCGTCGATATCCGCCGCCTTGTAGCGCGGCAGCGCGTAGGGCAGCAGGCGGTCGGTGACCACCAGGTCCGGGTCCAGGATGTGCGCGGCGGGGCTGAAGGAAAACAGCCCGGCGTCGTGGTAGGCCGGATCCAGGTCCTGCGAGCGCTTGTGCCAGGTCTCCGGGAACTTCGGCCGCAGGACGCCGTCCGGCCCCATCGCCAGGGCGCGCTCGACCGGATAGGGGAAGGGCACCACGGCCAGCACCATGGTCTTGCGCCCGGCCTCGACGTAGGCCTCGTAGGCGGCGCGCAGGTCGCCGGCCTCCACCAGGGGCGCGCAGGGCATCAGCAGGCAGACGTCGCTGGCCTCCTGGCCGCGGTCCTTGAACTGGTTGAGCACCCAGCGCAGCACCGGCATCAGCGGCGTGTGGTCGTCGGCGAAGGAGGCATCGCGCAGGAAGTCGACCGGGAAGCCCAGCTCGCCGGCGACCGCGGCGATGCGCGCGCTGTCCGTCGAGACATGGATGACGTCGAACAGCCCCGACTCCCGGGCCGCCTCCAGCGCGTAGGCCATCATGGGCTTGCCGCAGAAGTCGACGATGTTCTTGTCCTTGATGCGCTTGCTGCCGCCGCGCGCCGGGATGATGGCGATTTTCATGGCGCGGAGGAGAGCTCTTCCAGGTAACCGGAACGGATTCGCTCCAGGCTTTGCGGGCCGACATTGAACAGCAGGTCGATGGTCGACAGGTAGGGCTCGAAATCGCCGTAGAGCTGCGGGTAGACCGGATGCTCGTAGTGATGGTAGGCGACCTTGATGCCGTGGGTGCTGAAAGCATCGGAGCTTTCGATGTACTCGCGCGATCCCGGTGCCGAGATGTAGACCTCGCCGCCCAGGGCCTCGCAGATGTTGGCGAGCAGATCGGCCTTTGCCCCGCTGGCCTCTATCGCCGAGCTGCGCAGGAAGCGGCTGGAGATCCCCAGCGCGTCGGACAGCCAGGTGATCAGGCTGATGTTCAGCTCGGCCAGATTGGGGTTGTCGGTCTGCAGCAGGGCGAAGAGGTCCGCGGCGTAGTCCTTGAAGTAGGGTGCCTTGGAAAGGGCATGCTCGATGGCGCGGATGTGCTTCTCGGCGAAGTGGGACTCGCTGTCGATCTGCACCTCGGCGATCTTCTGGTCGCGCGCACCTTTCTTGTGGACCGGCACGGTCAGCATCTGCGGGCCGTTGGCCGTCTTGATGCGGTTGCGCTGCTGCCACGAGCGGCGGGCGAACTGCACGGTATCCAGGAAGACGAAGATGTCCGCCCGGTCGATCATGCCGAAGTAACCGATCCAGGGCAGGTAGGTCGGCTGCATGATGGCGATGGAGGTCACCTGCCCACCGCCTCGCCTTGGCCCACCGCCAGACCGATGCCGTCGAAGCCGTAGTTGTTGCCGTTGTAGAACATCAGGTAGCGGTCCCCGTGCTTCACCACGGCGGCGTATTCCACCATGTCCGAGTCCCAGCCGCTCTCGGAGGGGAGCAGGCCGGCGAAATCGTCGTTGCGCTGCCAGGTGAGTCCATCATGGGACTCCGCGTAGCCGAGGCGGTAGGCCGCGCCCTTGTGGGCGAACCACATCTTGTAGCGCCCGTCGTCTTTCAGCACGAAGGGCCGCGCCAGGGCGTTTTCGCCCCCGGAGGCGAAGTCGATGGCGACCCGGCCGTCGCGCTGCCAGGTGAGCCCGTCGTCAGAGGTGGCGATCTGGATGTTGTAGCGCGGCAGGTCCTTGTGCACCCAGCCCACCCCGGCGACATAGTACATGCGCCACTGGCCCTTCTCGTGCAGCACGAAGGGCGCGGTGTTCAGGAAGGGGTTGGCCGGGCAGCGCTCGATGATCGGCGCGCGGGACGCTCTTGTGAAACTTCGCCCGCCGTCCTGGCTGACGGCGAGGCCGCCGAAGAGGTGCATGCGCACCGTCGAGCCCGGGTTCCAGCCGATGTAATAGAGCAGCGTGCGCTTGCCGTCGTTCACCACGCAGGAGGGCGTGACGCCGTTGTCGTCGAAGCAGCCCAGGTCGCCGGGAGAGAGCACCGGCTCGGACGAGAAGTCCTGGATCTCCGTCGGCCGTTCGGGATCGATGAGGGCCCAGCCGATGTGCGAGACGTTCTTGTCGCTGCGCCCGGAGAAATAGACCTTCAGGCGGCCGTCGGCCAGGGTCTCCACCGTCGGGATCATCGCGTGGCTCTGCATCCACCAGAGGTCCGGGCGCGGCGTGATGATCAGGCCGTGCTTCTGCCAGGTGATCTTTTTGTCGAACAGCGGCATTTCCGGGGGTTCTACAGCCAGGGGTTCTACAGTTTGAAGTACTTGCGCTTGATGGACTGGCCGCGGCGGTCGTCGGCGGGCATCACGGTGGCCGGCGCGCCCAGCACCACGGCGCCGTCCGGCACGTCCCGGGTGACGCTGGCATCCATGGCGATGAAGCAGTCGGCGCCGATGGTGGTGAAGTCGGCGGTGGTCGCGTTGACCCCCATGAAGGTGCGCTCGCCGATCACGCAGTGGCCCGAGATGCAGACGTGGGAGGCGATATAGACGTGGTCCTTGATGGCGGTGCCGTGGCCCAGGTGATTGCCGCTCCAGATCATCACGTTGTTGCCGATGGTGACCGTCGGCTGGATGGTCTGGTTCTCCAGGATGAAGCAGTTGTCGCCGACGCTGAGGTCCGGCCAGGTGACCGAGCGCGAGCAGACGTAGCTGGCCAGTACATAGCCGGCGGCTTTCGCGGCCAGGTACTTCTCCTCGCGCAGCTGGTTCAGCCGGACGTAGGACAGCGCCACGTGGAGCTCGACCTCGCCGGGGGGAAAACGCTTCTGGAACTCGGTGAAGCCCAGCAGCGGCAGCTTCTCGAAGCTGTCGCCCTCGACATAGTCGTCGTCGACGGTGAAGGCGACCACCTCGTAGTCGCTGTCGTGCCGGAAGTAGAAATGGGCGAGAGACGCGATCTCGGCCGAGCCGAAGATCGCCAGCTTTTTCTTGGTCATCCCGCGCGCCTCCTTCCCGGCCTTCAGAAATCCAGTTGCGACCAAGCGATCGGCTGGCCTTCGGCAATCGCTTCGGCTGCCTTGGCGCCCACCACGGCGCGGGCGAAACGCGCGTCGATGCCGACCGCCGGGCGCTGGGTCACGATGTCATCGGGACCGATCTCCTTGCCGGCGGCGATCTTCCTTGCGGCATAGAGTCCGTCGCGCCGGCCGACCGCCCTTTCTTCCGCCAGCATCGCCTTGGTGGCGGAGCCCAGGGCGGCGTAGGCCTCGTTCACGACCTGGACATAGGTCTTCAGTTCGCCCGGCTCCATGGCATAGCCGTGATCGGGCCCCTCCATGTTGCGGTCGAGGGTGAAGTGCTTTTCGATCACCCTTGCGCCCAGGGCAACGGCGGCGGCCGCAGTGGCGACGCCCAGCGTATGGTCGGAGTAGCCGAGTTGCGCGCCGAAGCCGGTGGCGAAACTCTCCAGCACCCGCAGGTTCGCCTTTTCCGGCGGCAGCGGATAGACCGAGCCGCATTGCAGCAGCACCAGGTTGTCGTTGCCGGCGCCGCGGCACAGGCTGACGGCCTCGGCGACGTCGCTCATCTCGCACATGCCCGTCGAAATGAGAACCGGCTTGCCGGTGGCGGCGATGGCGCCCAGCAGCCGCAGATTGGTGGTTTCCGAGGAGGCGACCTTGTGCAGCGGCACGCCGATGGCCTCCAGGGCGGCCAGCGAGCCGAGATCGAAGACCGAAGCCGAAAACAGGATGCCGGCCTTGGTCGCGTGCTCGTTCAGCGGCACCAGCCAGTCCGGGTTCAGCTCGATGGACTTGAAGATGTCGTACAGCTCCGTGCCGGGCGGATACAGCGCCTCGGCGCGGAACAGCTGGAACTTCACCGCCTGGGCGCCGCACTCGGCGGCGACGTCGATCATGCGTCTGGCGATGTCCAGCGACTGGTTGAAGTTGGAACCGGCCTCGGCGATGACGAAAGGCGGGCTGTCCTCGGCAACGCGGTGGCCGGCAATGGTCAGCGGCTGTGCAGTCATGCAGTCATTTCCTCGATCACGTCGATGATACGCTCCACCCCGGCGCCATCGACCGTTGCCCGGCCGCGTCGCGACATCTCTTCGCGGCCGGCAGAATCCTGCAGCAGGCCGCTTACCGCCTCCGAGATCGCAGAGCTGCTGAGCCTCGAAGCCTCGCCCAGGTCGAGGGATATCCCGAGGGCCGCGAAGGCTTCGTTGTTCTTCGCATGGGCGGCGTCATGGGACAACAGCACCGTGGGTGTGCCGGTCGCCGCCAGCTCGTATTTGGTCAGGCCCGATGTCGCGATGGCGAGGTCGCACCACAGCATCTCGGCGCGCAGGTCCTCCGGTGCCTCGATCAGCGAGACCGCGTGGACGCTGCGCTCTGCGGCGGCGGCCAGCGCCCTGCGCAGGGCGGACGAAAAGAACGGGCCGACGACGACGTGCAGCTCCAGGGGGGCGGGGCGGAGCTCTTCACAGGCGGCAACGATCTGAAGCGCCGCCTCGGTCGGGTCGGCGCCGCCGGTGGTGATGAGGATGCGCCGCGCGGCTTCCGCGATCTCTCGGTCTTGTCCCGCCATCTCCCGGTATCCCGGCGCCAGGATGGCGAACTCGGCGCCGACCAGCCGCCGCGATTTCTGCGGTCTTTCCTGAGTCGCCTCGGCGACCGCATAGGGCGTGATCAGCAGCTCGGCGATGCCGTCGCATTCAGCGGCGATGGAGTCGCCGCCGAGTCCTTCGATCACCACCAGGTGCCCCGTCGACTCGTGCAGGCGGCGCAGCAGTTCCGGCAGTCGCTGGCGCTCGGCCAGGACAAGGGGATGCGCGATGTCGGTCACCATGACGTCGCTGCGGGAGACCTCGGCGCCTGCCAGCGCCGCGATCTCGCCCGCCGGGCGTCCGCCGCCGCCGATCCGCTCCACTTTCCCGGCAAGCGCGCCCGCCATCTCCGCGGCGCCGCTCCCGCTGAGATCGGAGAGCAGGAAGGTGACCGCGTGGCCGCGGCGCGCCGCGGCTCCGGCAAGGGTGAGGCAGCGGCGCAGGTGGCCGAAACCAATCTCACCGGAAGCATCCGCGCGGAAGGTGAAGCTCTGCCCCATCTGCGGCTGGACCGGTCCTGGGGTCAAGCATGACCCAGGGCTAGGCGCAGGGCCTCGACCACGCGGTCAACATCGGCGTCCTGCATCGAGGCGAAGAGCGGCAGGGAGAGGGTGCGGGCGTAGTAGCGCTCGGCACCC
>DAIQBR010000003.1:5458-12325 GCA_036781105.1 Kiloniellaceae bacterium | reverse complement strand
GCGCCATAGCGCTGGCGGTAATAGGGCTGCAGATGGACCGGAATGTAGTGCACCTGCGTGCCGATGCCCCGGGCGCGCAGCCGCTCCATCACCACGGCGCGGCTGACCCCGGCGGCCTCGAAGTCGATGAGGACGGCGTAGAGATGCCAGGCGGCCTCGCTCGCTTCGGACTTGGCGATCGGACGCAGCAGGGGCGCCAGTTCGGCCAGCCGCTCGTCGTAGCGCCGCACGAGCGCGCGGCGGCGCGCCACGAAGCGGTCCAGTTTCTTGATCTGACTGAGGCCCAGGGCGCACTGAATGTCGGTGATCCGGTAGTTCAGGCCGATCTCGGGCATCTCGTAGTACCAGGGATTGAGCTCGCCCGTCGCATCGAAGGCGAGATCGGCATTCTGCATCCGTTCTGCGTCGCGCAGCATGCCGTGCGAGCGCAGGTGCCGGAGGTCTTGCGCCAGGGCGGCATCGTTCGTGGTCACCGCGCCGCCTTCGCCCATCGCGATGGTCTTCACCGGGTGGAACGAGAAGGTCGTCATCGCCGTCAGCCTGCCGTCGCCGATCGGCCGGGCGCCGCCCTGCGGCGTCAGGTATCGGCTGCCGATGGCATGGGCGGCATCGTCGACCACCGCCAGGCCGTGACGCGACGCCACCTCCGCGATGTCCGCCAGGGCGGCGCACTGCCCGGCCATGTGGACGGGAAAGACCGCTTTCAGCGGGCCGCCTTCCGTGCCGGCCTGGCGGATCGCCGCGTCGAGCTGCGGCGCCTCCATCAGACCGCTGTCGGGGTCGCAGTCGGCGAAGACCACCTCGCCTCCCACCAGGCGCACGGCATTGGCGGTGGCGAGGAAGGTGATGCTGGGCACGATCACCCGGTCGCCGGGGGAGAGCCTCAGGGCCAGCGCCGCCAGGTGAAGCGCCGCCGTACCGTTGGCACAGGCGACGGCATGGGCGGCGCCGGTGACCTCGCAGAGCGCCTTTTCGAAGGCCGCCACCGCCGGGCCGGTCGTCAGCCAGTCGCCGCGCAGCACCTCGGCGACGGCGGCGACGTCGTCCTCCTCGATCAGCTGGCGGCCGTAGGGAAGGAAAGGCGCCTTGGACGCCTCTACTTTTGACATGCGCCGATCATCGCCGCGAGGCGGTCGCGGTCGAGCCAGTCGCTGTTGTTGTCGCTGGAGTAGCGGAAGCCGGGCTTGACCATGGCGCCGCCGAAGTCCTTGGGATCCGACCCGGCATAGCTGCGGAATTCCGGCAGGATCACGAAACGGTCCGGCAGTTCGTAGGTGTTGCGCGAGTCTTCTTCGGTGATCAGGACCTCGTGGATCTTCTCGCCGGGGCGGATGCCCACCACCTTGTGGGGCAGCTCGGGCGCCATGAAAGACGCCAGGTCGGTGATCTTCATGCTCGGGATCTTGGGCACGAAGAGCTCGCCGCCGCGGGTCAGAGCAAGGCAGGACAGCACGAAGTCGACGCCCTGCTGCAGGGTGATCCAGAAGCGCGTCATGTCCGGGTCGGTGATCGGCAGGGCATCGCTGCCCTCGTCGATCAGCTTGCGGAAGAACGGAATGACGCTGCCGCGCGAGCCCATGACGTTGCCGTAACGCACCACGGAGAAGGCGATGTCGATGGTGCCGCGCATGTTGTTGGCGGCGACGAAGATCTTGTCGGAGGCGAGCTTGCTGGCGCCGTAGAGGTTGATCGGATTGGCCGCCTTGTCGGTCGACAGGGCGATGACCCGCTTGACCCCGTTGCGCAGGGCGGCACGAACCACGTTCTCGGCACCGATAACGTTGGTCTGGATGCATTCGAAGGGGTTGTACTCCGCCGTCGGCACCTGCTTCAGGGCCGCGGCGTGGACCACGACGTCGACTTCGCGCAGCGCCATGTCCAGGCGGTCGGCGTCGCGCACGTCGCCGATGAAATAGCGCAGCGCCGGGTACTTCTCGGGCGACAGATCCAGCGCCATCTCGTACTGCTTCAGCTCGTCGCGGGAAAACACGATGACGCGGCGCGGCTTGTAGCGCTCCAGCACGGTGCGCACGAAGAGCTTTCCGAAGGAGCCGGTGCCTCCAGTGACCAGAACGGACTTGCCGGTCAGGTCGTAGTCCTTGTCCGTCGAGAAGCTGCTGATTTCAGGCACAGTCATCTGGAATGCCGCATCCTTGGAAATAGGGTGTGGGGACGGTAGCGGAGTCCGGGGGGCGATCCTGGCCGGCCATTGCTACCGCAGTCCGGGTGAATTGACCCCCCAGACGGTGAAATTTCTATGAACTGCCGCCGCGGCGCTTCAGCTGCCGGCGACGACAGCCTCCAGCGGCGCCTGCACGCGCACCTTCCGGCCCAGCAGGTCCAGCAGCAGGATCACCCTGTCGCGGTCCGCCATGCGCTCGAAGAATCCCAGGCAGTCCGCCAGGGCGCCGGTCATGATCCTCAGCGCCTCGCCCTTGCGGAAGGGGCGGGGCTGCAGAACGATCACGCCGTCATCGTTCTCGCGCGCGGCGATCTGCTCGACCACGCCCTCGGGCAGGGCGGCCGGCTGGTCGCCGTGACAGACCAGCTTGCTGACGCCGAAGGTGCCGTTGATCGAGCGCCAGGGCGCGGAGTCGAGATCGAGGCGGACGAAAATGTAGCCGGGAAACAGCGGCGCCTGCACGATCTCGCGGCGGCGGGCGTGGCGGCGCTCGCGGCGGTAGCGGGGCAGGTAGGTGCGGAAACCCTGGCGCTCCAGGTTGACCCGGGCGCGCTCCTCCCCGCGGACCTGCGTTTGCGCCACATACCAGAGATCCACCGCCGTCTCCTCTACTGCGCCGCGGCCAGCCCGGCCATGCGCGGGGGGGACAGGCGCAGCAGGCTGGGGAACAGCACGCGGTCCTGGCCCAGCAGCGCCACCATGCGCTCGTAGGTGGCCTGGGGGTCCTTCATGTCGGTGATCACCACCGCTTCGGGGGCTCCCGACCCGGGCCCGGCGCCGTCCAGGGCGGCGAGGTCGCGAATCACGCGGACCCCGGCCACCTGCTGGCGGTTGGTCGCCGGGTCCAGCACGGCGACGACCTGGATGCCGCTGTCCAGGGCGGCCAGGGTCGCGATCTCGCAGAGGTCGCCGGCGCCGACCAGCACCACCCGCGTGAGCCCCCTGGCCTGGCAGGCGGCGAGCAGCTCCGAGCAGTCCTCGCGGGCGACGCGGAAATAGCTCAGGGAGCGGGCCAGGTACTTGGCCGTCAGCCGTGCTTTCTCGGCAAAGCCCCGGGCCGTCAGGTAATAGGCGTAGCGCCGCGCCGGCGCCTTGCGGACCTTGATCAAGCCCTTGTTAATGCAGCGTTTCAGGTAGAGGTTTGTGAGCCCCAGGGCGATCCCCAGCTCGCCCGAAAGGCCGCGCTGGGTCACCCGGTCGCGCGTCTCGATGACGTCCAGCATCAGCCGGATCGACTCGGCTTCCTGATCCTTTTCCGCTGGGCTCTGTGTCTGCGAGGTCAAGCAAGGCTCCGCTGCTCGGGGCCGGCGCCCCCGGAAAGGGCGGCTGGGGGCGGCCGGAATCAGCCTCTCTCTAGCCCCCGCCGGGCGCCGTCGTCAAGTGTTCATGCCCTGAACGTATTTAGGAATCGTTAAGTTAATTCATTGCCTTGTATGGTTTACAGTGGCTTAGTGCCTGGCCGTGGCGGGGCCGGCCGGGCGCCGGGGAAGATCGGCGCAGCGGACTTGCCGACCCGGCGTAAGGGCGCTATTGGGAGCGCGCCCCTCCGGCGGGGCTTCAGAGAAGGGGACTCTCAGGCGTGAGCTTGCCACAGCACCCGAAGATCGCGGTCGTCGGCCTCGGCTATGTCGGGCTGCCGCTGGCCGTCGCCCTGGCGCACCACTTCGAGGTGGTCGGCTTCGACATCGAGCGCCGGCGCATCGACGAACTGGAGCAGGGACACGACCGCACCCGCGAGGTCGCGCGCGCCGAGCTGCAGGCCGCCGCCCTGACCCTCAGCAGCGAGGCCGCGGCCCTGGCCGGCTGCCAGCTCTTCATCGTGACCGTGCCGACCCCGGTGACCGCCGACAAGCAGCCGGACCTGGAGGCTGTGAAGGCGGCCAGCCGCACCGTGGGGGCCGCGCTTGGCCCCGGCGCGGTCGTGGTCTACGAGTCGACCGTCTATCCGGGCGTCACGGAGGACATCTGCGGGCCGATCCTGGAGCAGGTCTCCGGCCTCGCCTTGGGGCGCGATTTCTTCCTCGGCTACTCGCCGGAGCGCATCAACCCCGGCGACCGGGTGCACGCCCTGGACAGCATCGTGAAGGTGGTGGCCGGGCAGACCCCCGAGGTGACCGAACTCCTGGCGGGCATCTATGGCAAGGTGACCAAGGCCGGCGTGTTCCGGGCCGCCAATATCCGCACGGCGGAGGCGGCCAAGGTGATCGAGAACGCCCAGCGCGACATCAACATCGCCTTCGTCAACGAGGTGACCAAGGTGTTCAACCGCCTGGACCTCTCGGTCTACGACGTTCTCGCCGCGGCGCGCACCAAGTGGAATTTCCTCGATTTCCGGCCCGGCATGGTGGGCGGCCACTGCATCGGTATCGACCCCTACTACCTGGCCCACTGCAGCGAGGCCCTGGGGCTCGACCCGCAGGTCATTCTCGCCGGGCGGCGGACCAACGATTCCATGGGCTCCTATTTCGCCGAGCGGATCCTGGCGGCACTCGAGGGCGGTGAACCCGGCCCGGCCGCCGGCAGCCGGGTTCTGGTCCTGGGCCTGACCTTCAAGGAAAACGTCCCCGACCTGCGCAACAGCCGGGTGACCGACCTCGTTGCCGGCTTGCAGGCGCAAGGCTGTTCGGTGACGGTGCACGACCCGCTGGCCGATGCGGCGGAAGCCAAGGCGCTCTACGGATTCGACCTGCTGGCGGACCTGCAGGCCGCGGAGGGCTTCGACTGTGTCGTCGGGGCCGTGGCCCACGAAGCCTACCGGCAGCTCGGTGAGCGGGATTTCACCCGCCTGCTGCGCGACGGCGGCCTGCTCTTTGACCTGCGCGAGATGTGGGCGGCGGTGGAGCTGCCGGCGCCTCTGCGTCGCCATTCGATCTGAACCGCAACGTCGGGAGAATTGCGCGTGCTGAGCTGCAACAACGACAATCGCCGCCGCGCGCGCGGGGTGAGGCGATGACCGTCCTGGTGACCGGCGTGGCCGGTTTCATCGGCTCGGAGGTCGCGCGCCAGCTCATCGCGCGCGGCCGGACGGTGGTCGGCCTCGACAATCTGAACGACTACTACGACCCGGCGCTGAAGCAGGCGCGCCTCGACCGCCTCGCCGGCCACAACGCCTTTACCTTCCGCCAGCTCTCAGTCCAGGACCGCGAGGACATCGTGGCGCTCGCCACCGAGTTTCCCGACATCACCGAGATCGTGCATCTCGCCGCCCAGGCCGGCGTGCGCTACTCGCTGGAGAACCCCTTCGCCTACGTCGAAAGCAACGTGATGGGGCACCTCTGCATGATGGAGCTGGCGCGCCGACTGCCCAGGCTGCGCCACTTCGTCTATGCCTCTTCTTCCTCGGTCTACGGCGGCAACAAGGAGCTGCCTTTCTCCGTGGACCAGCGCGTCGACAGCCCGGTGTCGCTCTATGCCGCGACCAAGCGCGCCGACGAGCTGATGACCCACTGCTACGCCCATCTCTACGACCTGCCGAGCACGGGCCTGCGCTTTTTCACGGTCTACGGGCCCTGGGGGCGCCCCGACATGTCGGCCTACATCTTCACCAAGGCGATCTTCGAAGGGCGGCCGATCCGCATCTTCAATCACGGCGACATGCGGCGCGACTTCACCTTCATCGACGACATCGTCGCCGGCGTGCTGGCGGTCATGGACTGCCCGCCGCAGCGCGAGGGCGAGCTGCCGCCCAACCGCGTCTACAACCTGGGCAACCACCGCTCCGAGCCGCTGCTGCGGTTCGTCGAGCTCATCGAGCAGGCCTGCGGCAAGACGGCGATCCGCGAGTTCGCCGACATGCAGGCCGGCGACGTGAAGGAGACCTATGCCGACATCGAGCCGGCGCGGCGCGACTTCGGCTTCGAGCCCAAGGTCACCATCGACGAGGGCATCCCGCGCTTCGTCGCCTGGTTCCGCGACTACCACGGTGTCTAGAAAGCTGTCCTAGCCGGCCGCCCGGTCGCTCTGCTTGACGGGCTGCCGGCTGTCGCCGGCCGCCGCGCTGTCGGGCGCCCTCTGCCGGTAGCGGCGATCGCCCGGCCAGGCGCTCCAGTAGATCCAGCGCTTGCCGACCGCCGTCGAAAACTTGAAAGCGAAGCGCGACAGCAGATGAAGCGCCCGCTGTGCCGGCCCGGAGTCGAGGGTCACGAAGAAGCGGTCGTCGCCGATGTCCGATCCCATGGCGCGGTCGTAGTCGGCCACCGGCGGGCTGACCGTGAACCACCGCAGGCCATGGGTCCAGCTGCGGCCCATCAGGGCATCGACCGGGATCCAGATGCGCTGCATGTGGGGCAGCAGGCAGCGCGCGCCGCTGAGCCGGATCAGGTAGACCTGCGCGCCGCTCGAGGCCGTGGCCAGCCGCGTCAGCCAGTGGCGCTCGCCCAGCGGGAAGAGGCGCCGCTGGCGCCGCCGCGCGGTGCGCGGGTCGCCGAAGAAGCGCACCATGTCGTAGGGCACCGGGCAGGCGCGGATGGCCGCGAGCACGGTCAGGAAATCCGGCCCCAGGATGGCGTCGTCTTCCAGCACCAGGACTTCCTCGATCTCCTCGGCGACCATCCGCTCCAGGATCGAGCGATGCGACAGGAAGCAGCCGATCTCGCCGCCGGTCAGGTCGCGCCCGAAGACCCGGCGCCGGCGCGCGGCGTCGTAAAGCGGGTGTGCCGCCGGCTCGATGTCGCGGCCGTCGACGG
>DAIQBR010000003.1:317-5410 GCA_036781105.1 Kiloniellaceae bacterium | reverse complement strand
GACCTGTGCCCGGCGCGCTTCCGCGCGCGCGAGATTGATGACCAGGATAGGGGGAAGCTGTGCCATGCCGGCCCGGAACGTACCTCGACAGCGGATCCGCGGGAGCCGGAGAAGTGCCTGTCAGCGGGCCGGCCCGAGGCTGCCAGGGATAGCACAGTCCGCCCCCGCCGCCCAGCGAGGCAGCCTCCGGCAGGGCGCGGCTCGGCCGGCGGCCTTTAATTTACAAATACATACTGTATAAGAAAAATAATTTGCATTAACGGACCGTGAAATGCTTTATGGCGGCCTCCGCTGCCGGAGGGCGGGCCGCCTGCGGCCCTGGCGCGGCCGGGCCTGTGACAGCTATGTTCCTTGAATGAGCCCGGGATCTCCCTTAGTTCTTTTCGCATCTGCAGCAAATCTCATCGTTTGAGGACCCTTCCCCTATGGACCGCCTGGACGCCCTGGAAGCCCAATCCGTCCACATCCTGCGCGAGGCCTATGCCCGCATCGAGCCGCTGGCCATGCTGTGGTCGCTGGGCAAGGATTCCAACGTGATGATCTGGCTGGCGCGCAAGGCCTTCTTCGGCCATGTGCCCTTTCCCGTGATGCACGTCGATACAGGCAAGAAATTCAAGGAGATGTACGAGTTTCGCGACCGCTACGCCGCGGAGTGGAAGCTCGATTTCCTGCGCGAGACCTGCCCGCCGATCGACGAGATCGATCCCTCCCTGCCGCCGGCGGCCCGCTCGGCCGCGCGCAAGACCGAGGGGCTGCGCCAGGCCATCGCCAAGCACCAGCTGAAGGCGGTGATCGCCGGGATCCGCCGCGACGAGCAGGCGACCCGGGCCAAGGAGCGCGTGTTCAGCCCGCGCGGCGAGACCGGCGCCTGGGACTTCCGCGACCAGCCGCCGGAGTTCTGGGACCAGTACAAGACCGATTTCCCGCCCGGCACCCACATCCGCATCCACCCGCTGCTGCACTGGACCGAGCTCGACATCTGGCTCTACACCCGGCGCGAGGGCATCCCCATCGTGCCGCTCTATCTCTCCAGGGACGGCAAGCGCTACCGCTCGCTGGGCGACGAGGACATCACCTCTCCGGTAGAGTCCCAGGCCGCCTCGATCGACGACATCATCCACGAGCTGCAGACCACCAATACCTCCGAGCGGGCCGGTCGCGCGATGGATCATGAGCGCGAGGACGCTTTCGAGCTGCTGCGCGCCACGGGTTACATGTGAAGAAGGGCGGTGCGAGAATGAAAGACGACGGCACCACCACCCTGACGCCGGATCAGGTGAAAGGTCAGGCCTTGCAAGAAGGCGAAGCTGAGGGCGCCCGCGCGCTGCACCGTATCGTGATCGTCGGCCACGTCGATCACGGCAAGTCGTCGCTCATCGGGCGGCTGCTCTACGACACCGATTCGCTGCCTCCCGGCAAGTTCGAGGAGCTGCAGAAGGTCTCGGCGCGCCGCGGCATGGCCATCGAGTGGTCCTTCGTGCTCGATGCCTTCCAGGCCGAGCGCGACCAGGCGGTGACCATCGACACCACGCAGATCTGGTTCAAGACCGCGCTGCGCGACTACGTCATCATCGACGCGCCGGGCCACCGCGAGTTTCTGAAGAACATGGTGAGCGGCGCCGCCAGCGCCGACGCCGCTGTTGTCGTGGTCGACGCCGCCGAAGGCGTGCGCGAGCAGTCGCGCCGCCATGCCTACCTGCTGCACCTGCTGGGCATCCGCCAGGTCGCCGTGGTGGTGAACAAGATGGACCTCGTCGGCTACGACCAGGCGCGCTTCGATGAGGTCTCCAGGGAGATCACCGACTACCTCGTCTCGATCGGCGCCGCGCCGATGGTCATCGTGCCGATCTCGGCGCGCGACGGCGACAACATCGCCAAGCGCTCCCACCGCACGCCCTGGTACGACGGGCCCACGGTGCTCTCCGCCCTCGACGGCTTCCACGGCCACCCCGGCGTCGGCGCGCAGCCGCTGCGCCTGCCGATCCAGGACGTCTACAAGTTCGATGCCCGCCGCATCCTGGCGGGCCGCATGGAGAGCGGCGTGCTTTCCGTCGGCGACACGCTGCTGTTCTCGCCGTCGAACAAGACCGCGCGGGTGCGCTCCATCGAAGCCTGGCCGGAGGATCGCAAGCCGCAGAGCGCTGCCGCCGGCGACCCGGTCGGCATCACCCTCGACGAGCAGCTCTTCGTCGAGCGCGGCGAGATGGCCAGCCACGTCGAGAATCCGCCGAAGCTCTCCACGGTGTTCCATGCCCGGCTGTTCTGGCTCGGCCACAAGCCGCTCACCGTCGGCAGCCGCTACAAGCTGAAGCTCCTGACGCAAGAGGCCGAGGTCACGGTGCAGTCGATCGAGCGCATCGTCGATACCCAGACCCTGGAGAACGCCAGCGGCGAAGCGGTCGAGCGCAACGCCGTTGCCGAGGTCACCCTGCGCAGCCGCCAGGTGCTGGCGCTGGACGACTACGGCGACCTGCCCAAGACCGGCCGCTTCGTCCTGGTCGAGGACTACGACACCGTCGGCGGCGGCGTCATCTCCATGGAGGGGCTGCCGGACCAGCGCCAGGCGATCGCCGTGAAGTCGACCAACGTCATCTCGGTGGAGCACCGCCTGACCGCCGACAGCCGCGCCACGCGCAACGGCCACCACGGCGGCGTGCTGTGGTTCACCGGTCTGTCCGGCGCCGGCAAGTCCACCCTGGCCATGGAAGTCGAGCAGCGGCTCTTCGCCAAGGGCTACCAGGTCTATGTGCTGGACGGCGACAACGTGCGCCGCGGCCTCAACGCCAACCTCGGCTTCTCGCCCGAGGACCGCACGGAGAACATCCGCCGTGTCGGCGAGGCGGCGGCGCTATTTGCCGATTCCGGCATCATCTGCATCACCGCCTTCATCTCGCCCTACCGGGTCGACCGTGACCGTGCCCGCGCCTCGGCGCCGGGCCGCTTCCACGAGATCTACATCAAGGCCGACGTCGCGACCTGCGAACAGCGCGACCCCAAGGGCCTCTACAAGAAGGCGCGTGCCGGCGAGATCCCGCAGTTCACCGGCGTCTCGGCGCCTTACGAGCCGCCCGAGGCGGCGGACCTCGTGGTCGACACCGGGTCCGAGAGCGTCTCGGACTCGGTGGAGCGGATCGTCCGCTATGTCGAGAAGGCCTTCACCCTGCAGCAGGGCGAAAGCGCCGGCTGAATTCAGCCTTTCGCCGGCGTGGCCGCCGCCAGTTCGCCGGCCAGCGGGCGCCGCGGGGCGGGCGCCGCCGCGCGGCTGCGCGCCGTGACCGTTTCGGCGATGGCGAGGTTCAGCCTCTCGAACATGGCGGCCTCGTCCTGGCCGTAGCTGGCATCCAGGTTGCGCATCACGCCGGCCCAGGCGGGGTCCTGGTAGAAGCGGCTCACGCTTTCCAGCGCGGCCCCGTCCAGGCGGTCGGGCAGCTTCGGGACCAGGCGGCGCTTCAGGTAGCCGTTGTAGTCGTAGGCGCAGCGGTCCAGGCCGCTGTCGTAGAGCACCGGCGCGCCGCCGCGCAGGATCTCGATGGTCGCCGTGCTGTTGACGCAGATCGCCAGGTCGCAGTCCCTGGCGTTGTCGAACAGCAGCGTCCCGCTCATGTCCTCCACCGCGCCGCCGGGCGTGCAGAGGTCCGACAGGTCCTCGTTGATGATCGTCACCGGGTGCGGCCGGATCAGGATGCGGCGCACCTTCGGATTGTCCGTCAGTTCCTGCACCAGGCTGCGCAGGCGCGGCATGTTGGTAAGCGCGGTCAGGAAGATCCCGACCGTCAGCCCGTCCCGGCTGTCGATGCGCGCGCGCAGGGGGCTCTGCGGCGAGGCCGGCGGAATGAAGACGGCATTGATCGCTTTGCCGCTGCTCCGCGTGTAGATGTCCAGCACCGCCTGCCCGTTCACCGCGGCAAGATCGCTGTGCAGCGGCGGCACGAAGCCGGCTTCCCAGGTCGCGTTGGCATGGTTGGCGAAGATCACCTTGCGCCCGCTGCGGTGCGCGGCGGCCGCCAGGGCGAGGCATTCGGGCGAATAGTGGTTGGCGATGAACACGGCGGAAACGTCGTGTTCTTCCAGCAGCCGCTGGAAGCGCAGATGGTAGGCAAGGGTGCTGAACACCCGGCAGGCCGGCATGAAGTGCAGCCGCCGCGCCAGCCGCCGCGCCAGGCGGTGCAGGCGCAGGGCGGCGGCCAGGCAGCCCGGCAGGGCCAGTAGCGCCGGCAGCCCCAGGCAGTTGCGCGTGGCGACCGCCAGTTCGGCGATGCTGCGCCCATGCAGGCGGCGCCGGACGTGGTCGATGGCGACCCGCTCGTTGGGATATGAGGCGAAGAGCGCGATGTCGGCATCCCCGGAGCTTGCCCAGACCAGCGACAGGTAGCACTTGGCGCCGTAAAGCTGCAGCAGCAGCGCCTTCACCCAGTGCGGCGCATTTTCGTAAAATTGATAGGCGAGCCTGACCTTCGCGCTCTTCTGCACGACATCGTCGAAGGCCGACAGCCGTCCGGCGGAGGAGTCGAGCTTGCCGACGATCCAGCAGGCCCTTTGGAGGGTGTACATCTTCGCCGCTGCACCAGGTTGGGGAAGGGGTCGGGCAAAGAGCCACTCTCCGCTGTTTTCCTCGCTAATTTGTTAACGGGGGAGGGGCCGGATTCCGGCCTTGGGCGGGCTGCCGCCATAACCTCAAGCCTTATCCTGAGCAGCCGGCTCAGCTTCCCGCCGGGTCCCGCCGCACCGCGGTGAAAATGGCCGCCGCCGCACCGATCACCGCGATCCAGTGGCTCTGGGTGATGCCGTAGCCCGTCGCCGCGATGCCCAGCACCGTCACCAGCATGGCGATGGCGCAGGCGCGCCGCGCTGGTTCCATGCGGTCGATGCGGCGGGCCACCAGCACCAGCAGGGCCAGCACCAGCAGGCTGCCGATGACGCCGGTCTCCACCATGATCTGCAGCGCGCCGTTGTGCGGGTGGGAGGGGATGACCTTGCCGTCCTCGCGGAACGGCGTGAAGTCGTCGACCGGCAGCTTCGGCGTGGCATCGAAGCCCCAGCCGAAGACCGGGCGCTCGGCGATGCGCGTGGAAACCACGTGCCAGACGTGCAGG
>DAIQBR010000003.1:0-239 GCA_036781105.1 Kiloniellaceae bacterium | reverse complement strand
CCGCCACTAAGGGGCTGCCGAACAGGGTGAAGATCACCGCCAGGGCCGTGACCGCCCGCGCGACGGGCCGGCCGAGGGCGGCGAGCAGCGCCGCCGGCAGGGCGGCGGCCAGTCCCAGGATCGAGGCTGAGGACTGCGAGAACAGCACCGGCAGCAGCAATGCCGGCGGCGCCGCCAGGGCCGCCGCGCGGGAGCCGCCGGCCCAGGCCAGGGCGGCCAGCGGCCAGACCAGGATGGCC
>DAIQBR010000002.1:30489-41893 GCA_036781105.1 Kiloniellaceae bacterium | reverse complement strand
GCGCGCCATCGCGCAGCAGACCAAGCTGGAAGTCGAAGACCTTTCCATGGACCTGCTGACCCGCAAGGTGACGCGCGGCGGCCAGCCCATCGACCTGCGCCCGCAGGAGTTCAAGCTGCTGGAGTACCTCATGCGCCATGCCGGCGAAGTGGTCACCCGCACCATGCTGTTCGAGGGCGTGTGGGACTTCCACTTCGACCCGCAGACCAACGTGGTCGACGTGCACATCAGCCGCCTGCGCCAGAAGATCGACAAGGGCTTCGACAAGCCGCTGATCCACACCCACCGCGGCGGCGGCTACTGCATCTCCGCAGACGCCTAGTTCATGCGCAGGCTGCTGCAGACCTCGATCTTCCGGATCGCCCTGCTCTACCTGCTGCTGCTGGGCATGACTCTCGCCGTCCTGCTGGGGTTCATCTACTGGTCGACCGCCGGGCTCATCGAACGCCAGACCGACGAGACCGTGCAGGCGGAGATCCGCGGCCTCGCCGAGCAGTATCGCGACGAAGGCCTCGTGCGCCTGATGCAGGTGATCGCCCGGCGCAGCGGCCCGGAGGGCGCACCTGAGAACGTCTACCTGCTGACCGGGCCGGGGCTCCAGCCACTGGCCGGCAACCTGACCGGCTGGCCGCGCGATGCCGTCGCCGAGGACGGCTGGATGGAGGTCTCGCTCGGACGCCAGGACGACCCCTCGGGCAGGCCGCACATCATCCGCGGCCGTGCCTTCGAGCTGGCCGGCGGCTATCATCTCTTCGTCGGCCGCGACACCGTCGAACGCGGCGATTTCCGCAGCATCGTTGCGGGCGCGCTGGCCTGGTCGGTGCTGCCGGCGCTGCTGCTGGGACTCCTCGGCGGCGCCCTCATCGCGCGCTACAGCCTGTCGCGGGTCGATGCCGTGCGCGCGGCCAGCGAAGATATCGTGCGCGGCGATCTCTCGCGCCGCGTACCGCTGACCGGCAGCGGCGACGAGTTCGATCGCCTGGCTACCACCATCAACGCGATGCTGGAACGCATCGAGACCCTGATGGGCGGCATGCGCCTGGTCACCGACAGCCTGGCGCACGACCTGCGCAGCCCGCTCACCCGGGCCAGGAGCGCCATCGAAATGGCGCTGCGCCGGCCCAAGGAAAGCAATGGGGACGATGCGGAAAGCTATCGCCAGGCGCTGGAACAGACCGCCGCCGAACTGGAGACGATCCTGCGCACCTTTGAGGCGCTCATCAACATTGCCCAGGCGGAATCCGGACTGAACCGCCTGACCCTTGCGAAACTCGACCTCTCGGTCCTGACGAACGACCTGCTGGAAGTCTACCAGCCGATCGCCGAGGACGCGGGCCTTGAGTTGAACAGCGAGATCGCGGCAGACGTTACCATCCACGGCCACCGCCAACTGCTCGGCCAAGCGCTCGCCAACCTGCTGGAGAACGCCATCAAGTACAGCGCGCCGGGCGGCCGGATCGCTCTGACACTCGCCGCGTCGGCGAAGGGCGTGGTGCTGTGTGTCGCGGACAACGGCCCGGGCATTCCCCAGGAGCAGCGCGAGCGTGTGCTGCAACGCTTCGTGCGGCTCGACGACAGCCGCGGCACGCCGGGCAGCGGGCTCGGCCTCAGCCTCATCGCCGCCGTCGCCAAGCTGCATGATGTGAAGCTCGAACTGGGCGACAACCGGCCGGGCCTGAAGGTGACGCTGACCTTCCCGCAGGCCTGACCCCGAGGATACCCCAAGAGTAAGCATAGGAACCTGCCGTCACGTCCGCAGTGCCCCGCCTCGATGGGGAGCCCGAATGGCTGCCGGGCAGCGACAATACCGCTCCGCACAAGCTGCCGATCGCCTTCGACAGCTGAAAAGGGCAGACTTCCGCCCTCCTCGCGGGCAATAAACACCGCGTGATCTGGTCAGAGCCTCGGATGACAGGCCGGGGGACGGCTTGTAGGCTCTCTATTCCTGCCACAACGGCAAGACCACCGGAGAGACCCAGGATGATCCGCCGCCGCCTGCCGCTTTTTTCCATGCTGCTCGCCGCCCTGGCCACCGCCATCGGCCTGTGCGGCGGCGCCAAGGGCGCGGAAACCCAGGCCACCCTGGACAGGAGCTGGCCCGAGATCGTCGCCGCGGCCAAGGGGCAGACCGTCTATTGGAACGCCTGGGGCGGCGACGAGCGCATCAACCGCTACATCTCCTGGGTCGGCGACCAGGTTCGCGAGGAATACGGCGTCAGCGTCGAGCAGGTGAAGCTTGCCGACACCGCCGATGCCGTCTCCCGGGTGCTGGCCGAGCGCGCCGCGGGCAAAAAAGCCGGCGGTTCCGTCGACCTCATCTGGATCAACGGCGAGAATTTCGCCGCCATGAAGGAGCAGAACCTGCTCTACGGCCCCTTCACCAAGGTGCTACCCAACTTCCGCCTCGTTGACTTCGAGGACAAGCCAAGCACCCTGGTCGACTTCACCGTGCCGACGGAGGGCTACGAAGCGCCCTGGGGCATGGCCAAGCTGAACTTCATCTATGATTCCGCGCGCGTCGGGCAGACGCCCGGCTCGATTTCCGAATTGCTGGACTGGTGCAAAGCCCACCCCGGCCGCTTCACCTATCCGACGCCGCCCGATTTCCTCGGCACCACATTCCTGAAGCAGGTGCTGATCGAACTGGCGCCGGACACCTCCTTCCTGCAGAAGCCGGTGGAGAACGACGCCCAGGTCGAACAGGTCGCGCGGCCGCTGTGGGAGTTCCTCGACGCCCTGCATCCGCTTCTGTGGCGTGGCGGCGAGACTTTTCCCGCCAGCGGCCCGGCGCAACGCCAGCTGCTCGATGACGGCGAGATCGATATCACTCTGTCGTTCTACCCCTCGGAAGCCTCATCGGCGATCGCCAACGGCCTGCTGCCGCAGACGGCGCGTACCTTCGTGCTGGACAAGGGCACCATCGGCAACACCCACTTCGTTGCCATTCCCTTCAACGCCAACGCCGCCGAGGGCGCCATGGTGGTCGCCAACTTCCTGATGAGCCCCAAGGCGCAGGCTGTGAAGCAGAATCCGGAAGCCTGGGGCGACGACACCGTGCTCGCCATGTCGAAACTGAATGAAGGTCAGCGCCACCTGTTTGCAAGCCTGCCGCGGGGCGTCGCCACGCTGCCGCCCGAGGACCTCGGCCCGACGCTGCTGGAGCCGCACCCCTCCTGGATGACGCGCATCGAGGCCGAGTGGCAGCGGCGCTACGCCCGCTGAAACAGAACGCATGCCCCGCCGCGGCCTGCTGAGCTACCTTCCCGCGCTGACCCTGGCGCTGTTCCTGGCGCCGGTGGTGGCCGGGCTGGTCGGCACCTGGCTGCCGGCCTTCGGCTACTTCCCGACACTCGGCGGCGAGCGCTTCTCCCTCACGCCCTGGGCCATGCTGCTCGCCCAGCCGGGTCTCGGCGAATCGCTGCGCCTCACGCTGCTCTCCGGATTTCTTTCGACCTTCCTTGCCTTCTCGCTCACCATCTTCTTCCTCGCCGCCTGCCACGACGGACGCCTCGTCCTCCTGCTGCGCGGCGCGATGGCACCGCTCATCGCCGTGCCGCACGCCGCCGTCGCCCTCGGCCTTGCCTTTCTCATCGCGCCGAGCGGCTGGCTCGTTCGCTTGGCCTCGCCCTGGGCGACCGGCTGGGAGCTGCCACCGGATATCGCCACCCTGCAGGATCCCAACGGTCTCGCCCTCACCCTCGGACTGGTCATCAAGGAGCTGCCCTTCCTGCTGCTGATGACCCTGGCCGCACTCGGCCAGGTGCGCGCCGAGGAGCGCCTCGCCGTCGCCCGCTCGCTGGGCTACGGCCCGGTCACCGCCTGGCTGAAAGCAGTGCTGCCGGCGGTCTACCGGCAGATCCGCCTGCCGGTCTACGCAGTGCTGGCCTATGCTCTCTCGGTGGTCGACATGGCCATTGTGCTGGCGCCGCTGACTCCGCCGCCGCTGGCCGTACAGGTGCTGCGCTGGTTCAATGACCCAGACCTCACCATGCGCTTCGTGGCCGCCGCCGGGGCGGCGCTGCAGTTGCTGGTAGTGGTCGCCGGCATCGCGGTCTGGCGCTGCGGCGAACTGGCCGCGGCCGCTATCGGCCGCGCCTGGATCGCCGGTGGCGCGCGCGGCGGCAGCGGGCGTCTGCTCCGCCCCTTCGCCTCCGGCCTGCTGGTCGCCCTGGTGATGCTGGCAGGCGCCGGGATGCTGGCGCTGGCCCTCTGGTCGGTGACACGGCGCTGGCGCTACCCCGATGCCTGGCCTGCCGAGCTGAGCCTGGAAACCTGGGCTCGCCAAGCCCCGGATGTGGTCTCCATCACCGGCACCACCCTGCTGCTCGGTCTCGCCGCTGCCGCCATCGCCCTGCTGCTGGTGCTCGGTTGCCTGGAGAACGAACAGCGGCGTGGCCTGACGCCTTCCAATCGCGCGCTATGGCTGCTCTACGCGCCGCTGCTGGTACCGCAGGTCGCCTTTCTCTTCGGCACCCAGGTACTCGCCATTCATGCCGGCCTCGACGCCAGCTGGGTTGCCCTGGTGTGGAGCCACCTGCTCTTCGTGTTGCCCTACGTTTTCCTTACCCTCGGCGACTCCTACCGCGCCCTCGACGAACGCTACACCCGCACCGCGCTCTGCCTCGGCGCGCGGCCCAACCGGGTGTTCTGGCAGGTCAAGCTGCCGATGCTTTTGCGGCCCGTGCTCTTCGCCCTGGCTGTCGGCTTTGCCGTCAGCGTGACACAATACCTGCCGACGCTCTTTGCCGGCGGCGGCCGGATCGTCACCCTTACCACGGAAGCCGTCGGCCTCTCGGCTGGAGGAGACCGCCGCGTGATCGGTGTCTATGCCTTCCTGCAGGCGCTTCTGCCGCTGCTCGCCTTCGCCGCGGCGCTGGCCCTGCCGCGCCCCATTGCACAGCGCCGCAAACGGCGGCCACAGCCGGCATGAGCCTGCGGCGATGAGCATCATTGATCTCAGCCAGGAGCACGGCCTGACGCTCAGCCAGGTGGAAATCTCGCTGGGCGCGAAGCGCCTGCTCGGTCCTGTCAACCTTGAGGTACCGCCCGGCGAGGTGGTCACCGTCATGGGGCCCAGCGGCTGCGGCAAGTCGAGTCTTCTGGCAGTGATCTGCGGCACCTTGGACCCGGCGCTCCGCGCGACGGGGCGCGTGCTGCTGAACGGGGAGGACATCTCGGCACGGCCGCCCGAGACGCGCCACATCGGCATCCTGTTCCAGGACGACCTGCTGTTCCCGCACCTCTCCGTCGCCGGCAACCTCGCCTTCGGGTTGCCGCCCAGGGTGCGCGGCCGACGCGCGAGACGAGAACGCATCGAGGCGGCACTCGCCGAAGCCGACATGCTGGCCTTCTACGAACGCGACCCGATGACCCTTTCCGGCGGCCAGCGCGCCCGCGTCGCCCTGCTGCGCACGCTGCTGTCGGAACCGCGTGCCTTGCTGCTCGACGAACCCTTCGCCAAGCTGGACGTCGCGCTGCGCGCAAGGTTCCGCAGTTTTGTCTTCGACCACGCCCGCGCCAAGGGCCTGCCCACCCTGCTGGTCACCCATGACCCGCAGGACGCCACCGACGCCGGCGGCCCGCGCCTGCAGATCGACGCCGACGGCCATATTCCCGGCGGCCGCCCGGCCGGCCGCGGCCACCGGCCCGGTGGTGTGAGCTAAACCCGCAAGTAGAAAACCCTCCGCCGACGAACCGGAATCGGCGCCAATTCCTGGGCGCCCGCCGCCTCTTTCTTGTCGCCGCCGCAGGGCGTAGACTGGCCAAAGGAAAGCGCTCCGCCGGCCCCCCGTGAAATTGCGTCTGGGCCGGCCGACAAAGGATTATTGCGGCCATGTACAGGGCGACGACGGACTCCATCTGCGTGACGGTGAAGCCGATCTACCTGGAAGAACAGTCCTCTCCCACGGAGAGCCACTACGTCTGGGCCTATCAGGTGCGGATCGAAAACAGCGGCCCGGAAACGGTCCAGTTGCTGAACCGGCACTGGCGCATCACCGATTCCATGGGCCGGGTGCAGGAAGTGCACGGCGCCGGCGTGGTCGGCGAGCAGCCGACGCTGGAGCCCGGCGAGACTTTCGAATACACCAGCGGCACGCCGCTCAGCACGCCCTCTGGCATCATGGTCGGCACCTACGAGATGGAGAGCACCAACGGGCGTCGGTTCGACGTGGAGATTCCGGCCTTTTCCCTGGACAGCCCTCACCAGCCCGTGCAACTGAACTAGCCCGAAGCGGCGACACCGGGTCGCGGTGGCGGAGCCCTGGGCGGGACCAGCGGCCATGCCCCAGCGGACCATCAGGAGGAGGCCGGCGCAGCGTGACCAGCAGCCCTAAAATTCAAACTCTGAAACCCGTCGACAAGCCGTCGCGCGAGCAGGCCCTGGACGCGGTCGAAACCCTCATCCGCTGGGCCGGCGACGACCCGACGCGCGAGGGTCTGGCGGGCACGCCGGAGCGTGTGGTGAGTTCTTTCGAAGAGTTTTTCGAGGGCTATACCGTCGACCCGCGCGAGATTCTGGAGCGCACCTTCGAAGAAGTCGAGGGCTACGACGAGATGGTGCTGCTGCGCGACATCCGCTTCGAGTCTCATTGCGAGCATCACATGGCGCCGATCATCGGCGTCGCCCATGTAGCCTACATGCCGGACAACCGCGTGGTCGGCATCTCCAAACTGGCGCGCCTCGTCGAAGCCTATGCGCGGCGCCTGCAGATCCAGGAAAAAATGACCGCACAGATCGCCAACACCATCGACGAAGTGCTGAACCCCAAGGGCGTTGCCGTGGTGATCGAGGCGACGCACCACTGCATGACCACGCGCGGCGTGCACAAGCCCGGCACCTCCATGGTAACCAGCCGCATGCTCGGCATGTTCCGCCCCAACGCCTCGACCCGCCGGGAGTTTCTCTCCCTGGTCGGGACGCCTGCGAATCTGAGAGCCGACGGCGGCTGAACCGCCGGCAGGCAGGGGTTACCGGGGCAGCATGGATCGGGGGATCATGAGTCGGGAAGCTGAAGCACCGCAGGGCGCTGCCGAGGCGTCGAGATGATCGAGCTGCGCCCTGTCATCTTCGTGATCGGTATCCTGCTGTCGATCCTGGCGGTCGCCATGACCATCCCCGCCATCGTCGACATTGCTGTCGGCCACCCCGACTGGCAGGTCTTCTCCGTTGCCGCCTTCGTCACCCTCTTCGTCGGCGTCTCCATGGTGCTGACCACGCGCGCCAGCCTGCGCCGCTTCTCGGTGCGCCAGGCTTTCCTCATGACGAACCTCGCGTGGTTCGTGATCGCCGCCTTCGGCGCCCTGCCCTTTCAGTTCTCGGAGCTGGAGCTCAGCGCGGTCGATGCCTTCTTCGAATCGATGTCCGGCGTCACCACCACCGGCGCCACGGTCATCGTCGGGCTCGATTTCGCGCCGCCGGGCATTTTGCTGTGGCGCGCGATCCTGCAGTGGCTCGGTGGTATCGGCATCATCGTCATGGCGGTGGCCATTCTACCGATGCTGCAGATCGGCGGCATGCAGATGTTCCGGGTCGAGGCCTTCGATGCCGACAAGGTGCTGCCGCGCGCCGCGCAGATCGCCGGCGGCATCGCCATCGTCTACGTGTTCCTCACCGCCGTTGCGGTCCTGGTGCTGTGGTCGCTCGGCATGTCCGGCTTCGATGCCGTCGCCCATGCCATGACCTCCATAGCCACCGGCGGCTTTTCGACCTACGACGCTTCGGTCGGGCACTTCGACAATGCCGCCATCGACTGGGCCATGAGCACCATCATGATCCTCGGCTCGGTGCCCTTCGTGCTGTATCTGCGCGTGGTGCGCGGCGACCTGAAGCCGGTCTTCGCCGACACCCAGGTGCGCTGGTTTCTCGCCATCGTGGTGGCTTCCGTCCTGCTGGTCGCTCTTTGGCTCTACCAGGGCGAACTCATGGGGCCCGTCGACGCGCTGCGTTACAGCGCCTTCAACGTGATCTCGGTGATGACCGGCAGCGGCTTCGCCACCGCCGACTACGGGCGCTGGGGCAGCTTTGTCGTGGCCGTCATGTTCGTCCTGATGTTCGTCGGCGGCTGCGCCGGCTCCACCACCTGCGGCATCAAGATTTTCCGCCTGCAGGTGCTCTACGCCACCGCGCAGGCACAGATTCACCGGCTGATGCAGCCCAACGGCGTGTTCTTTCCCTACTACAACAAGAAGCCGATCCCGGATTCCGTCGCCACCTCGGTGATGAGCTTCTTCTTCCTCTTCGCGACCTGCTTTGCGCTGCTCGCCGTCGGCCTCGGGCTCACCGGCCTCGACTTCATCACCGCGGTCTCCGGTGCCGCCTCCGCCATCGCCAACGTCGGCCCCGGCCTCGGCGACATCATCGGGCCGGCCGGGACCTTCGCGACCCTGCCCGACAGCTCCAAGCTGCTGCTCAGCCTCGGCATGCTGCTCGGCCGTCTGGAGCTCTTCACGGTCCTCATCCTCCTGGCACCGGCCTTCTGGCGCGGCTAGAAAGAGCCATGGCAAGCAGCATCCGTCCGCAGACCCGCGAGATGATCGAGCGCCTCATCGGCTTCGACACCACCTCGGCGAAGTCCAACCTGGCGCTCATCGACTTCGCGCAGGACTATCTGGAAAGCCACGGCGCGCGCTGCCGGCGTGTGCTCAACGAGGACGCCAGCAAGGCGAACCTCTTCGCCAGCCTCGGGCCGGAGGGGCCGGGCGGCGTGGTGCTCTCCGGCCACAGCGACGTGGTGCCGGTCGATGGCCAGCCCTGGGACAGCGATCCTTTCACGGTGATCGAGCGCGATGGGCGCCTCTATGGCCGCGGCACCTGCGACATGAAGACCTTCCTCGCCACCGCCCTGGCGCTGGTGCCGGAGTTCCAGGCGCAGCCCCTGAAGCAGCCGCTGCACATCGCCATGTCCTACGACGAGGAGGTGGGCTGCACCGGCGTCGGCGGCATGATCCGCGACATCGCCGAGAATCTGCCGCGCCCGGAGATGGTCATCGTCGGCGAGCCGACCGACATGAAGATCGTGAACGGCCACAAGGGCTGCTACATCTTCGAGTCCCGCGTGCGCGGCGAGGCGGCGCATTCCAGCCAGCCGCACCGCGGCGGCAACGCCATCCTCGCCGCCGGCCGGCTGATCGCCTACCTCGCCGACCTCGCCGCCGGCAAGCGCCGCGACGCACCGCCCGACAGTCCCTTCGACCCGCCCTACACCACCTTGAACGTCGGCCAGATCGAAGGCGGCAAGGCGATCAACATCGTCGCCCAGGACTGTCGCTTCGTCTGGGAGTTCCGGCCGATTCCCGGCGAGGACACCGAAGCAATCGCAAGGGATTTCGAGTCCTTCGCCCAGCAGGAGGTGCTGCCGGCCCTGGCCGAGTTCGCGCCCGGTGCCGCCATCGAGACCGCGCGCCTCGCCACCGTCCTGCCCCTCGCCCCGGAGGACGACGGCGCCGCCGAGACCCTGGTGCGGCGGCTGTCCGGCGTGAACGCCACCGGGGTGGTCTCCTTCGGCACCGAGGGCGGCCTGTTCCAGGAGGCCGGCATGTCGACCGTAGTGTTCGGCCCCGGCTCCATCGACCAGGCCCACAAGCCCAACGAGTTCATCGCCCTGGAGCAGGTCGCCGCCTGCGAGGCCTTCCTCCTGAAGCTGCGCGACTGGGCCGCGGCTTAGCCACCATCACGCCTTCTCGAAACGCACCTCGGCGCCGAAAAAGCGGCTGGCGAAGGCGGAGACGCGCGCCGGGTCGCCGGTGGTGAGGAAGCGGCGGCGCCCGGCCTCTTCGCGCGGGCAGGCAAAGCGCTCGTGGCGGGTCAGGTAGTCGGCCAGGCTGTCGGCGACGATGCTCGGCTGGTCGAGCAGCAGCACCGAGGGCGGCAGCGCGGCGGCGAAGAGCGGCGCCACGAGCGGATAGTGCGTGCAGCCCAAGACCGCCGCATCGGGCACACGGCCCTCGGTCTGCGCCATCATTTCGGCCACGTAGCCCTCGACGAGCCGGCGCAGCACCGCCTCCGGCTCGTCGGCCTCTATGGCGGCGACCAGGTTGGGGCAGGCCTGGCTCACCACCCGCATGTGCGGCGCGCGCAGGCCGACCTCGAAGGGATAGGCGCCGGAGTGGATGGTGCGCTGGGTGGCGAAGACCGCCACCATGCCGTCGGGGGCGACCTTGCCGGGCAGGTGCGTGCCGTCGCGCCAGGAAACCCCCGCCAACACCTCGACCATGGGCACGAAGACGCCGAGCACGCGGCGCTCGGGCGCCGCCACCGGCAGCCAGTCCTGCTGCAGCCGCCTGAGCGCGACGGCGGAAGCGGTGTTGCAGGCAAGAAGGACGAGCAGGCAGCCCTCGGCGAAGAGTCGCTCCACCGCCGCCTGGGTGAGGGCGTAGATCTCCTCCTCCGGCCGCGGTCCGTAGGGCGCCTTGCCGTGGTCGCCGAGATAGGTGAAGGACTCCCCGGGCAGCCGCGCGGTCAGGGCATGCAGCACCGTGAGCCCGCCGTGGCCGGAATCGAAGACCCCAATCATGCCGAGACCTCGCCCCCCTTCGCGATGTCCTGGAAATCCCGCCTTAAAGCACGACGGGCCTTAAGGAATCCCTTAAGTCTCTGTTAGAGCACGATATAAGGGAAGAAGGCGCTGCGGATGGTTTCCTCGAGCTGCTTGTCGAGGTCCTTCATGGTGTCCTCGGTCAGCCGGTACCAGGTGCGCTCGCGTTCGGCCAGGCTGATGCCCTCCTCCACCGTCGTGGAGCGCCGCGCCTCGGCCTTGGCGGTGCCCTGGACCAGGTGGCCGTCGAGCACCTGCATCTCGACCTCGATATGGGTCTCGTAGCGCGCCGCCTGGTCGGTGGTGAGCAGGCCCTTCACGCCCTTGGTGGTTTCCAGCTCCGACTCCACCGCCGAGGCCTGGCGCACGATGTAGCGGAAGGTCAGGCGGTCGCCGCGCGCGACCAGGCGGTCCTGCGCCCACTGCACGGCGGCGTTCTTCGGCTGCACCGGAAAGAGGTGGTCGACGTTCGGCCGTTGGCCCGGCGTGACATAGGCCTGCTCGACCTGGATGTCGCCGACATCGAGGTTGATGTCCGGCAGGTGCTGGAAGGAGAGCGGCGGGAAGCGGTTGCCCGGATCCTCCATGGCACAGCCGGCCAGCAGGCCGGCGAGGAGCAGCGGGATGGCGGTGAGGCGGAGGACAGCACGCATGGTTGGCTTCCTATGCAATAGGCTAAGGCAGGGGCGGCCTTTATGGAACGCAACCTATGAATAAGTTGGGAATCAGGCAGGATCAAGGCGCCCTGTTTGGCGGGCGCGGCTGTGTCAATCCGGTGAGAACGCGCAAGGGCCGAATTGGTTCACGCCGGCTGGCGGCCGCCGCTCAGGCCTTGTAGATGCGGTCCAGGTCGTCGTCGTCGAAGCGGT
>DAIQBR010000002.1:3959-30463 GCA_036781105.1 Kiloniellaceae bacterium | reverse complement strand
CAGAACTCGCAGGTCACCTCGACGGCGCCTTCGTTCTTCAAATCCTCGATCTCGCTGCGCGGCATGCTGCGCAGCACGTTTTCCAGCTTCTCACGCGAGCAGCGGCAGCCCTCGCGCAACAGGCGCGGCTCGAAGACCCGCACCCCTTCCTCGTGGAACAGGCGGTAGAGCAGGTCGTGGAAGGCGAGGCCGTCGTCGAGCAGTTCGTCCTCGCTGCAGCTCGCCTGCAGAACCATGGCGCGGCGCCAGTCGTCCTCGTCCTCGATGGCGTGCACCGCCTCCTCGGGCAGGCGCTGCAGCACCAAGGCGGCGGACACCCAGTGCGCGCCGCGTCGCCCGGCCGCCAGCACGATGCCGCTCTGCAGCTGTTCGGACTGCATGAAGTAATGCTGCAGGCAGTCGGCCAGGGTCTCGCCGTTCAGCGCCACGATCCCCTGGTAGCGCTCGCTGTAGCTGCCCTGGTCGACGGTGAAGGCGAGGTGGCCCTTGCCGAAGAGCTGCGACACGCTCGGCTGTTCGCCCTGCTCGGCCATCAGCGCCGCCAGGCGGTCGCGGTCGAACCCGGCGTAGCCGCGCATCTCGCCCTCGGAGGTCACGTCGACCACCATCATCCGCAGCGGACCGTCGCCGCTGGCCTGCAGGGTGAAGATGCCGTCGTACTTGATGAGGCTGGCGAGGCCGCCGCACAGCGCCAGCATCTCGGCCAGCAGGCGGGCGACCGGCGCGGGGTAGTCGTGACGCCCGAGGATCCGATCGCAGACCCCCTCCAGGCGCAGCAGGCGCCCGCGAATCCCGGAGGATTCGATGAGAAAGGGCTGCACCTGGTCGGCTTGCAGGCGACCCGGTCCGATTCTGCCTTCTGGCATCACGTCTTCCCGCAGGTTTTGAACGGCATGAAGGTCAGGCGAGGCACCAGGCGAGGATGCCCTTCTGGGCATGCAGGCGGTTCTCCGCCTCGTCCCAGACCACCGACTGGGGGCCGTCGATGACCGACCCGGTCACCTCGTCGCCGCGGTGCGCGGGCAGGCAGTGCATGAAGATCGCCTGCGGCTTGGCCAGCGCCATGAGCCGGTCGTCGACCTGGTAGGAGCGCAGCAGGTTGTGCCGCGTCTCGCCATCGTCGTCGCCCATAGAGACCCAGGTATCGGTGACCACCGCGTCGGCGCCGGAAACCAGGGCGTCGACATCGCTGGAGACGACGATCTTGCCGCCCTGGGACGCCGCCCAGTCCAGCACCTTCTGCGGCGGGCGCAGCATTTCGGGACAGGCCAGGCGCAGCTCGAACTTGAAGCGCACGGCAGCGTGAATCCAAGAGGTTGCCATGTTGTTGCCGTCGCCCGACCAGGTCACCACCTTGCCCTCGATGGGACCGAGGTGCTCTTCGAAGGTCATCACGTCGGCCATCAGCTGACAGGGATGGGTGACGTCGGTCAGGCCGTTGATCACCGGCACCGTGGCATGTTCCGCCAGTTCCAGGAGGATCGACTGCTTGGTGGTACGAATCATGATGGCGTCGACGTAGCGCGACAGCACGCGCGCGGTGTCGGCCACGGTCTCACCGCGGCCGAGCTGCGTGCCGCTCGGCTCCAGCACCACCGCGTGGCCGCCCAACTGGCTCGCAGCCACCTCGAAGGAAACGCGGGTGCGCGTCGAGGGCTTCTCGAAGATCATGGCCAGGGTCTTGCCGGCCAGGGGCTTTGCTTCCCCGGCATGCGCCTCGCCGCGCTTCATGCGGCCGGCAGTATCCAGCATGACGCGCAGCTCGGCCGTGTCGAAACGGTCGAGATCGAGAAAATGGCGCGGCTGCACCGGCTTCAGTGGCGTCATGTCAGGCAGCCTTGGCAATGGCGCTGCAGGCACGCTCGAGGGACTGTACCGCCTCGTCGACCTGGCGCTCTTCGATGATCAGCGGCGGCAGCAGACGCACGACGTTCTCCGCCGCGCCCACTGTGAGCAGGCCCTCATCGCGCAGCTTGGCGACCAGGTCGGTGTTGGTCACAACGCACTTCAGGCCGATCATCAGACCGGCGCCGCGCACCTCGGCGATGACGTGCGGGAAACGCGCGGCCAGGTCTTCCAGGCGCTTGCGCAGCAGCTTGCCGATGCGCTCTACGTGGGGCAGGAAATCCGGCGCCAGCATGACGTCGAGCACGGCATTGGCGACCGCCATGGCCAGCGGGTTACCGCCGAAGGTGGTGCCGTGCACCCCCGGGGCGAGGCCGCTGGCCGCCTCGCGGGTTGCCAGGATGGCACCGATCGGAAAACCGCCGCCGAGACCCTTGGCCAGCGCCATGACGTCCGGCGTGATGCCGGCCCACTCGTAGGCGAACAATTTGCCGGTGCGGCCCATGCCGCACTGGATCTCGTCGAGCACCAGCAGCATGCCGTACTCGTCGCAGACCGCGCGCAGCGCGCGCAGGTAGTCGAGGTCGGCGGCGCGGACGCCGCCCTCGCCCTGGATCGGCTCGACCAGCACGGCGCCGGTCTCAGGCGTGATGGCGTTGCGCAGCTCGTTCATGTTGCCGAAAGGCACGATGTCGAAGCCTTCGGCCACCGGCCCGGCGCCTTCCAGGTACTTCGGATTGCCCGCCGCCGAAAGGGTGGTCAGGGTGCGGCCGTGGAACGAGCCCCGGCAGGAGAGCACCCGCATTTTCTCGGGCTGGCCGTGGGTATAGTGGTAGCGCCGCGCGATCTTCAGCGCCCCCTCGATGGCCTCGGCCCCGGAGTTGCAGAAGAACGCCTGGTCGGCGAAGGAATGCGCCACCAGCCGCTCGGCGAGGCGGCGGCCCTCGGGAATCTGGTAGAGGTTGGAGACGTGCCACAGCTTGGCGCCCTGCTCCTGCAGGGTCTTCACCAGGTGGGGATGGCTGTGCCCCAGCGCGTTCACCGCGATGCCCGCCGCGAAGTCGAGGAATCGTCGCCCGTCGGCCGTGAAGAGATAGGGGCCTTCGCCGCGCTCGAAAGCGAGGTCGGCGCGCGCATAGGTATGCATCAAGGCGTCGCTCACGGACCTAACTCCTAAACCTTGCCTCAATAGGGCAGCCGGGCCTGAACAGACCCAAACGAGCCTCATGAAGGGCGGGGATGGGGTTCTTCCAGGCCGGCCGGACCGGCATCCTGCCAGCTTACACGTCCATCTGCCGGGCCTGAAGGGGCGACACTATTGGCAGAATGCCCGTCGCTGTCAACCGGACCGCGGCTTTCCCCCGCCCGGCGGGCTACTGCAGCCGGGTCAGCGTGAAGCCTTCCTGCTCCAGCAGGCGGAGAACACCCTGCTCGCCCGGCAGGTGCAGGGCACCCACCGCGATGAATGTGGAGGCTGCCTCCAGCAGAGGCAGGGCGCGCTCGACCATCAGACGGTTGCGCCCGTCGAGATAGCGCTCGGAGAATCGCCGGGCGACCCCAGGCTCGAGCCTCTCGAGGGTCTCGAGCCAAATGCCGTAGAAGCGCGCCGTATCGCCGCTGAGATAGATGTCGGCGGCGGTCCGATAGTCGTACCGCTCGTCATAGTGGTTCAGGTGGGTCTTCAGCAGCGAGATCTGGTCTTCCATCGACATCTCGCTCATGACGGCCAACTGCTCTTCGAAGGTCTCCAGGCCCACCACGCGCTTGTGCTGGATCCGGGCGCGCTTCTCCAGCCAGTCGTCGAGAATGGTCCCCAGCGGATCGAGATGACGCGTCGTGGGGTCCGCCTTGCCGACGACCTCCATGACGAACCAGGGCTTGAACCTGCTGATGTGATAGGGCCCGAATGTCACCCTTCGCGGTTCCTCGAGGCGGGCGATGCGGAGGAGCTGAGCGTAGCTCGCCGGGTCGAGCAGGTCCGACAGCGCCTCGCCTTCCGGCAGCAGCGCGGCGGCAAGATAGCGCTCCTGCCGCTGGGTGCTGCGCCGCTCGTCCATCAGCACCTCGAAAGCCGCCTGGGACGCGCTCTTGAAGGCCGCCTCGAGCGGCGGCGAGAGGCGGACGATCGCCGGGTCCGATACGTGCATGGTGCCCAGCAGGTAGCTGGGTTCGAGGCCTTCGCGTTCGACTTTCCAGGCTATGCCCTGACCGAAGGGCACATCGGCCCGCGGCGGCAGCGGCTGCGGCAGTGGCGCCGGTGCTGCGGCGCAGCCCGCGAGCAACACCGCCAGCGCGCCGGCCAACGCCAGGCTCCCGGGCCGCAAGGCGCGCAGAACGTCCCGCCATGTCATCGTGATCCGCGCCCCCTCAATGGAGCCGTGTCACGGTGAAGCCCTGCCGCTCGAGCAGCCGCAGAATTCCGTCTTCCCCCGGCATGTGCATGGCGCCGACCGCCACGAAAGTCGACCCTCTGGCGAACACCGGCAGCAACCGTTCGGCCATGTACCTGTTGCGGCTGGGGCCGATGCGGTCGTTAAAGCGCTGGGCGACTTCGGGGTCGAGATGGCTGAGGAAGCGCTGCCACAGGGCGTAGCGCGTGGCCAGATCGCCATCCAGGTAGAGACGCAGCCGGTCGACCTTGGTCCCGGGGCGGTAATATTCGTCGATCGCGGAGACCAGCATGGAGACCTGATCCTCCATCGGCAGTCCGCCGAAGATCTGCAGCTGTTGCTCGGTCGTCTCCAGCGCAATGACCTCCTTGCCCTCGTCGATCGCCCGCTGCTGCAGCCAGTCGTCGAGAACGGGCTTGTCGGGGCTCTCCCTCAGCCCGAATTCGATGTCCCGGTCGGCGATGAGAAACCAAACGACCCAGGGCTGAACCCTGTCGAAGTCTCTCAGGGTGAAGTAACGGAAAGTCGGCAGGTGTTGCAGCCGGTTATAGCTCCAGAACCCGATCAGATCGCTCAGACTCTCACCCTCCGGCAGCCAGTAGTATTCCGGCCGCTTCGTCAGGTCGATCGTTTCGCGGCTGATTTCCACCTCGAAGGCGGCGATTTCGGCGCTCGCAAAGGCCGTCTCCACGGCCTCGGGCAGCTTCAGGACCCGCGGATCGCTGACGTGAATGGTGCCGAAGAGGTAGCTCGGTTCCAGCCCGGGCAGGTCGACCTGCCAGATGCGCCCCTCGCCGAAGGGGATATCCGGGCGTTCCGGCAGCGGCAGCGGCCGCGGCGTCGCGCAGGCGGCAAGCAGCGGCAGCAGCGTGACGGCAAGGAGCCGATGCAGGGGATGAAGCCGCATGGCGGGAGCCATGGCCCGTCAGTCCAGTCGGGTGAGGGTGAAACCCTCGGCCTCGAACAGCCGGAGAATACCCTGCTCGCCAGGCAGGTGCAGGGCGCCCACCGCGATGAAGGTGCCCGCCTTCTCCATCAGCGGCAGCGCGCGTTCGACCATGATGTGATTGCGCCCGTCGAGAAAGCGCTCGTTGAAGCGGTGAGCCAGTCCCAGTTCCAGCCCTTCCAGGTGCTGCAGCCAGATGGCGTAGAACATGGCGGTGTCGGCGCGGTGGTAGATGTCGGCGTAGGTCGCGTAGTTGTGCCAGTTGTTGTAGTTCGCCAGATTGGCCTTCAGCAGCGCCACCTGGTCGTCCATCGACATGCCGTTGGTGACGGCGATCTGCTCCTCGAAGGTTTCCAGACCGACGACTTTCTTGCCGGCCTTCTTGGCGCGGGCTTCCAGCAGGTCGTCGAGCACCGGGGCGGTGGGGTCCAGGTGACTGGTCGTGGAGTCGTTCTTGCCGATGACCTCCATGACGAACCAGGGCTTGAAGCGGCTGATGTGATAGGGGCCGATCATGATCGTGCGCGGGCGCTGACGCCCGGCGATGCGCAGCACCTGGGCATAGGCGGAGCTGCCCAGCAGTTCGGACAGCGACTGGCCCTGCGGCAGCAGGGCGGCGGATATGAAGCGCTGCTGGTGCTTAAGCGTCTGGCGCTCGTCGCTGACCACTTCGAAAGCCGCCTGCGGCGATCGCGCCAGGGCGTCGCGCACCGCCGGGGACAGATCGAGGATCTCAGGGTCCGGGACGTGCATGGTGCCGAGCACGTAGCTGGTCTCCAGCCCGGTCTTGTCGAGCTGCCACAAAAGGCCGGCACCATTCGGCAGCTCGGGACGCGGCGGCAATGTGGCGGCGCAACCGGCGAGCAGCAGCGCAGCGGAAAAGACGGCCAGCGGGCGCCAGGCGCGGAATGTGCGAGGGGCGAGGTTGATCAACTGCATACAACGCCTCCTCAGTGCAGCCGCGTTATCGTATAGCCCCGGCGTTCCAAGTCGCGGAGGACGCCCTCTTCACCTGGAACGCTCAAGACATCGACAGCGACGAAAACCGGGCCGGACTCCATGAGTGGAATCATTCGCTCAACCAAGACATGGTTCAGGTCGACAATCAGCCTTCGGTCTATGCCCCTGGCGGTGTCGGGGGGCAGCCCGTTCAGGTATTCACGCCACAGGGCGTCGAGCGTTGCGAGATCGCCATCGAGGTATAGTTTCACCTTCGCAACCTCGGGCGTGCTGTCCGAATAGTTGTCGAGCCTTAACCTGAGGAGATCGGCCTGCTGCTCCAGCGGCATCCCGTTGTAGAGATCGAACGACTCCTGGTCGCTCAGCAAGCCCAGGACTTGCTTCCCGGCACGCCGTGCCTCACTCGCCAGCCAGATCGTAAAGACCGTGTCGTAGCGGTGGTCGAAGTAGCTGCTATAGTCGAAGAAACCCCAGTTCGCCCCGCCCATTGAATACCAGAAGGCCCACGGCCGGATGTTGTCCTTCGGTCTCAGTTCGCTGCGCTTCATGTGCCAGGTCAAGGTGCCGTAACTACGAGCGCCGATGATCGAGGCGAGGTCTTCCCCCTCCGGAAGCTTCAACTGCTCGAGGTCGTAGAAATACTCCGCGACAAGCGGATCGCGCAGCGTGGTTAGAGCCACTGTTGGTGAAGTCTCAAAAGCCGTCTTCACCGCGTCGGGGAGATCTATAAGTCGTTTGTCACCCTCCCTCAGGGTCGCGAAGACATAGCTGGAACTGGAGCCGGCGCCGTCGACCTGCCAGAGCCGCCCTTCTCCGAAGGACACCTGAGACGCTGGCGGCAGCGGGTGTGGCTGACGTGGCGTACAGCCGGCCAGCAACGAGACCGAGAGAATCGATGCTCCAATCAACAGGAGCACACCGCGCCGCCGCAGCCGGTGAAGAAACCGCGGTGCGGTGAGTTCCGGCATCACCACGGCGCTCTCACTGCAGACGCGTCACGGTGAAGCCCTCTTCCTCGAAGAGGCGCAGGATGCCTTTATCGCCCGGCAGGTGCCCGGCGCCGACGGCGACGAAAGTGGTGCCCTCCTCCAGCAGCGGCAGGGTGCGCTCCACCATGATGCGGTTGCGGTTGGTGACGATGCGGAAATCGAGCATCGCGGCGACCTCCGGCGTGTACCAGCCGAGACCTTCCTGCCACAGCGCCTCCAGCATGCCGAGATCGCCGTCGATGTAGTGCTGCACGACCGGCGCGCCGGCGCGACGCATGTGGTAGTGATCGAGGGTACCGATAAGGAGATCGGCCTGCAGGTCGAGGGGCATGGAGTTGTACTTCACGAAGCCCTCTTCCAGGGTCTCCAGGCCGACCACCCGCTTGCCCTCGTCGTAGGCGCGCTGCTGCAGCCAGGCATCGAGCACCGGCCTGTCGGGATCGGACTCCTCGTCGGCGGTGTAGAAGGTGCCGCGGGCACCACCGAGGCTGTCCCAGAAGATCCAGGGCTTGACGTCATTGCGCGGAATGCGGCTGCCGCCGCTGCGGTCCCGGATGATGTTTTTCAACTGCCCGAAGGGGCCGGCGCCGATCAGGGCGATCAGGGAGGTGTCTTCCGGCAGCTTGATCAGGTCCTCGCTGTCGGGATGCTTGTCGTTCTCGTGGTCGTATTCGAAGGCGGCGATCTGCGCGCCGGCGAAAGCCTCCTCCGCGGCGGAGGGGATCGAGAGCACCCGCGGGTCGGAGATGTGGAAGGTGCCGAAGACATAGCCTGCCTGGTAGCCCTCCTTCTCCACCTTCCAGATACGCCCCTGGTTGTAGGGAATGTCCAGCGGCTCGGGCAGCGGCGGCGGCTCGGGCGTGGCACAGGCGGCCAGCAGCAGGGCCGGCGCGACCGCCAGCAGCAGACGCGCTGCATGCCGGCGCGCTTCAGGGATAGCTCCCGCACAGGCTCTGGCCATGACCGTTGATCTCCCCCGGCTCCCTCTCCAACCGGAAGATTTGCACTTTCTGCGCGAAGTTTGAAGCTTGACTTTTCAACCGGGCCGCTCCAGCCCGGCAGGCCTAGTAGACCCGCGTCACCCGGTAGCCCTGTTGCTCCAGCAGGTAGAGGACGCCCTCCTCGCCCGGCAGGTGGGCGGCGCCGACGGCGACGAAGGCGCTGCCGCGCTGCAGCAGCGGAATCATGCGCTTCACCATGGTTTCGTTGCGGTCGTCCAGCATGGCCTCTTTGAAGGCGCGGGCGGCGGGATCGTTCTCCAGGTCTTCGTACATCTCGCGGAAGACCCGCGTCATGTCGCCAGCGATGTAGTCCTCGATGAGCTGTTCGTGAGCATCGGGATCCTCCTCCAGGCGGTCGATGACCTCGCGCAGGATGTCGGCCTGGTCCGCCTCCGGAGCGGATTCGAGGGCGCTGATCTGCTCCTCCAGCTTCTCCAGGGCCACCACCCGCTTGCCGAGGTCGTAGGCCCATTGGATGAGGTAGAGGTCGAGGAACAGATCGCCATCGGCGCGGCGGCGCATCTCGTCGGGCGGAATCTGGAAGAGCCAGGCCAGCGCGCCCGGCGGCATGCGGTCGACCGCCTTCTCCGGAATGCCGTAGCGTCCGGCCAGCTCGACCGCGCGCTTGTAGGTCTCGCGGTCGACTAGCCTGGAGAGCGGCTTCTCCCGGCCGCAGTCGCAAGACCCCATCTGGGCCGCGGCCTGGCGCTCTTCCGGGGTCATCAGCAGCTCGAAGGCGGCCTGCTCGGAGGCCTCGAAGGCTTCGCGGATCGGCGCCGGCAGGTCGCGCACCCGCGGGTCGCTCACATGCATCGTGCCCATGATATAGCTGGGGGCGGCGTCACCGCGCTCGATGCGCCACAGGCGGCCCTCGCCGTGGCGCAGGGGATGCAGATCGGAGGCCCCCGCCAGGCCGCTCCACAGCACCAGGACCAGCGCCATCGCGGGCAGCCCGCGATAGGCGCAGAGAACCTGCGTCAGCAGGATGAAGACGCTTCGGGTATGCCGCATGGCCGGGCTCCGGTCTTGCCGTCACAAAGAACCGGCCCTGCCCAAAGACTTACGTCATGGGATCAATCGCCGGTTGCGCACCAGCCTGACCCCCAAGCCTTAAGAAATCGGCAAATGCGGGATTTGTCTCAATTGACGCGGGAGACCGTGTAGCCGCGCGATTCCAGGCGGGCGAGCACGCCCTCTTCGCCTGGCAGATGCGCCGCCCCGATGGCGATGAACGCCCCGCCGTCGCGCAGCAGAGGGGCGATGCGTGCCGCCATCAGCCGGTTGCGGTCGTCGATCAGGCGGGCCTTGAAACGCTCCGCGGCAGCCTGGTCGCTGACTCCGGAGACGTCGTTGGCCTCTTCCATGGCGACGGTCAGATCGCCCTTCAGGTAGGCGCGGAAGATGCGGGCCTCGATGTCGGCGTAGTCGCTCAGCATGTCGGTCACCATCGCGACCTGCTCGGCCTCGGTCATGCCGTCGAAGACTTCGATCTGCTCCTGGTAGGTCTCCAGCGCCTCGACGGTCTTGCCGCGGCGGCGCGCTTCGGCCTGCAGCCAGGTGTCGAAAGGCGGCTCTCCCTGGGAAAGGCGAACCACTTCGATGCGCGGGTAGACCAGGAAGACGCTGAGCGCCCAGGGCTTCAGCGCCTGCAGGCCGTTGGGCGGCACGCCGTAGTCGGCTACCGCATCGGCCACCCGCCCGAACAGCTCCTCGCCCAGGATATCCTGCAGTCTGCGCCCCGGCGGCAGTTGCATGGCACGGGCGAGGCGCGCCTGGCCCTCCGGGTCGTCGAGCAGTTCAAAGGCCATGACGCGGGATTCGTTGATCGCGCCGTCGATCGCCGGCGGCAGATCGCGCAGGCGGGGGTCGGTGGAGTGAATGGTGCCGAGCACGTAGCTGGCCGGGCCCCCGTCGCGCTGGACGCGCCACAGCAGGCCCTGGCCGAAAGGCATCTCGCCGGCGCCGGCTTGCACGCTGCCCGCCGTCGCCGGCAGCAGCAGGGTCACCGCCAGCAGGGCGACGCCGAGGCCGCGCAGAGAAGCCTTCAGAAGGTTTGTTCGGAAAAAACGCAACATGCTTTGCCTGACCCGTCCTGTCCCTGTGCCCCAGCCCCTGCGGCCGCATCAGGGCCTGATCTTGTAGCCCGCCGCGAAGAGCCGCCATGCCACGGCCGCCAGCGCGAGGTTCAGCGCGACCATGAAGGCCGCACCCAGCACGACCGAAGTCTCCGCCTGGCCGATAAAGCCGGCCCGGAAGCCGTCGACCGCGTAGAACACGGGATTGGCGTAGATCCAGTCCCGATATTCCTCCGGCAGCCGCGCCACCGAGAAGAAGGTGCCCGAGAGCAGCCCCAGCGGCACGATGACGAAACCCTCGATTGCGCCGTAGTGGTCCCAGCGCTCCGCCCAGAGCCCCACGATGGTGCCCAGGAAGGCGAAAAGCAGCGCCGTCGCCACGGCAAAGCCGAGGATAAACCTTGCATCGAATGATGAATAATCCACAAACGCGGCGGTCCCCAGGGCGACCAGCAGGCCCGCCATCAGCCCGCAGGTGGCAGCCGAGAGGGCGAAGCCGGTAACGATTTCAAGCGCCGTCAGGGGCGCCATCTGCACGTCGCCGATGGTGCCTTCCATCTTGTCCATCACGATCATCGCCGCCGAACTCTGGAAGGCGGTGTAGATCACCGTGTTCAGCACGATGCCGGGGGCCACGAACTCGGTCAGGCCGACGCCCGGCAGCATCTCGCCCAGGCCGCTCTGACCGACCACGAAGACCAGCAGGAACAGCAGGCTGGAGACCAGCGGACCGGCGAGGGTTTCCAGGCCGAAGCGCAGGAAGCGTTTGACGCCGTAGCCGTAGTAGAGCGCCCAGAGGCCGCGCCAGTTGACCATCCCGAAGCCGGCCGGCCGCCAGGCGCGGAAAGCGAGGCGCTGTCCCGCGGCAGCGCCGGCGCTGTGCGCCGCCTCGCTCATGGCTTGAGGCGGTAGCCGGTGGCGAACATGCGGTAGGTGAGCGTCCAGAGGAAGAGATTGAAGCCCGCCATGACCGCGACCCCCAGCAACAGGGAGCTGTCGGCGTGGCCGATGAAGCCGTAGCGGAAGCCGTCGATCATGTAGAAGAAGGGGTTGAAATGGGCGGCGACCTGCCAGGCCGCCGGCAGGCGCTCGATGGAATAGAAGGTGCCGGAGAGGAAGGAGAAGGGCGTGATCACGAAATTGGTGACCGCTGCGATATGGTCGAACTTCTCCGCCCAGATGCCGCCGATGAGGCCGAGCAGCGCGAGCATCAGCGCCGCCATGACGCCGTGATAGAGGATGAACAGCGGATTGTGGATGGTGATCGGCACGAAGATCCACATGCCCAGGCCGACCGCGAGACCGACCATGAGGCCGCGCGTGACGCCGCCGGCGGCAAAGCCCAGGGTCAGCTCGCCGGGCGACAGCGGCGGCATCAGTACGTCGACGATGTTACCCTGCACCTTGGCGATGACGATCGACGAAGAGGTATTGGCGAAGGCATTCTGCACGATCGACATCATGATCAGGCCGGGCGCCAGGAAGAGCGCGAAGTCGACGCCGCCGACCATGCGCCCGGCACCACCCAGGGCCAGGGTGAAGATGGCGAGGAACAGCAGCGTGGTCACCATTGGCGCCAGCAGCGTCTGCGTAAAGACGTTGAGGAAGCGGCGCACTTCCTTCATGTAGAGGGTCCACAGGCCGCGCCAGTTCACGCGCCCGATCTGCCTGACACGGGTGCCGGCGAGGGAAAGGGTCCGATGTTCCATGGCGCTTCACATAGCCCCCGGCGGGGCCCGGCGCAAGGCTGCGCCCGGGCAGGGGCCGGCGGTCTGGCGGCCGCGGGATGAGCGCGAAGCCCAAACCCCGGCGCCAGCCGCTGAAGGCGACGCCCGAGGGCCTTGAACGCTCGGCCCTCTACTACCTGGAGCGCTACGACACCTCCAGCGGCCACCTGCGCCGCCTGCTGGCGCGCAAGATCCAGCTCTCCGCCCGGGTCCACGGCACCGACCCCGAGGCGGGGCGGGCCGCCGTCGAGCGTCTCATCACGCGGCTGACCGGCGCCGGGGTGCTGGACGACGCCCGCTACGCCCGTGCCCGGGTGCGCGGCCTGCTCGCCCGCGGCACTTCCGATGCCATGATCCGGGCCCGCCTCAGGGCCAAGGGGGTGGCGTCAGACCTCGTCGACGCCGCCCTCGCCGAAGTGACCGACGCCAACCCCGGGCACCAGCTGGCCGCCGCCCTGCGCTTTGCCCAGCGGCGGCGCCTTGGTCCCTTCCGCCTGCGCGAACGCGCCGAGCGCCGCGAGCGCGATCTCGCCGCCCTCGGCCGCCAGGGCTTCGACTACCAGACCGCCCGCCGTATCATCGACTGCGACGACCCGGCGGAGCTCGAGGCCGAAACCGCGGGCGACTGAGCCCGGCGGAAAATCCATCGCCGCCTGCAACCCCGCTGCGGATTTTGCCGTAGGTGTCAGCAGGAGGCCGCGCCGCCCGCGGTCACCGTCATTTCATTTGCTGCGGCGCAGCAGGCAAGAGCATAGTAGCCCGCGCCGCCGAGACCGGACCCGAAAACGGAAGAGGACGCGATGCGCAGGATTCTAAAGCTACTCACCCCCCTCGCCCTCACCCTGGCGCTGTCCGGCGGCTTGGTGGCCGGGCCGGCCCAGGCCATGGGCAGTGGCGGCAGCGACAGTGAGTCGGCCAAGGCGGTCGATCCCAACTACGCCGCCGGCCGCCAGCTGGTCGAGGACGGCAAGTACGCCGAGGCGATTCCCTTGCTGGAGAAGGCGGTCGCCGCCGATGCCAAGAACGCCGACGCTTTGAACTACCTCGGCTACAGCAACCGCCAGCTCGGCAACCACGACGCCGCCCTCAGCCACTACCAGGCCGCCCTGGCGATCGAGCCGCGCCACCGCGGCGCCAACGAGTATCTCGGCGAGCTCTACCTCACCCTCGGCGACCTGGCCAAGGCCGAGGAACGCCTGGAGGTGCTGGATGACGCCTGCTTCTTCGGCTGCGAGGAATACACCGAGCTGAAGAACGCCATTGCCGCCTACAAGACCAAGGCGGGCAGCTGAAGGCCGCCAGCGGCCCTATTCGGCCGCCTTGCCGGCTGCGGCAAAAACGCTGACCTCCGGCAGATCGTGCGCGCTCTGCAGCACGTGCACTTCGAGCGGCTGGGAGCGCCCGCGCACATCTATCTGGTGGTGCGCAAAGCCCGCCAGGTCGACGCCGGCATGGGCAGCCAGCGGCGCCGAGACGATGAGCTGGGCCGAGAACTCCTTGGTCATAGCCTCCAGCCGGCTGGCGGTGTTCACCGCGTCGCCGATGGCGGTCAGCGAAGTGGCGCGGCCGTATCCCATCTCGCCGACGATGACCGAACCACTGTGCAGCCCGATCCCGATGCGCAGCGGCTCGGGCAGGTCATGCGCCAGGCTGCGGTTCAGCTCGTCGAGCGACTGCGCCATGCGGCGTGCCGCCTCCAACGCGTTGCGGCTGCCCTGCTCGACGCCCTGCTCGATGCCGAACAGCGCCATGACGCCGTCGCCGATGAACTTGTCGATGCGCCCGCCCGCCTGTTCCACCGCCATGCCCATGGCGGTGAAGTAGCGGTTCAGCACGAAGACGACGTCGTAGGGCAGGCGTTCCTCCGATAACGTGGTGAAGCCACGCAGATCGGCGAACAGGATGGCGATCTCGCGTTCGTCGCCCTGCAGGTATCCGGGGCGGGGGCGCGCCTGGGCCGGCCCGCTGCCGGGCGGCAGCAGCGGCGTGATCTCGACGTCGTTGGTCACGGCGGTCTGGCAGGCGAGACGCACGTTGGGCGCCGCCCCGATGCGCGCCAGCACGCGGCGCTCCTCCGCACCCGGCGGCGCCAGCCCTGCGCCGCCGCGGCCGATGCGCACACGGCAGGTCGAACAGCGGCCGCGGCCGCCACAGACCGAGGCATGGGGAATCCGTGCGAGGTGGCTGGCCGCGAGGATGGTCTGTCCCTTGCGCACGGTGACCGCGCGGCCGCCGGGATAGGTGAGCCGCGCCATGCCCTGGCGGCGCAGCCAGAAACGCCAGGCCTCGCGCGTCAGCAGGGTAAGCGCCAGCAGCACGAAAAAGCCGGTCACCACGCTGTCGCGCAGCGCCAGCACTTCGCCCTGCTCCGCGGCGGAAGGCACGCCGGCCCGGGCCATCACGTCGGATACGAAGGCGGGATCCCGGGCCAGCCGCAGCACTTCCTGGCCGGCGCTGAGGTAGCCGGCCAGCGCCAGCGTCGGAACCAGCACCGCCGCCGCCAGCCCGTAGGGTGCGGCGCGGGGGTACCAGGACTTGAGCCGCAGCCAGAGGTGCAGTCCGATGCAGCCGTGGATCCACACCACCAGCACCAGGGTGGCCTGCTGCACGGCAAAGCCGAGGTCGAAGGCCCACTGGGCGGTGAGGACATAGAGGTAGCTGTCCTGGACGCCGTAGACCTCGTGCACCAGGCGGGTGCCCAGGATGTGCAGCGCAGCCAGGGGTATGATGAAGATGCCGAAGAGGTAGCGCAGGGCCTCGACCAGCGGCATGACCAGGCTCTCGCGCCGGAAGATCGCGTAGAAGGCCAGCGCCAGATGAACCAGCAGGCTGCCGTAGAGCAGCAGGCTGGGCAGCAGCGGGCGCCAGAGATCGAGGAACAGCTGGCGGCCCGCTTCCAGCACGGGAAACGACACCAGCCCCAGTGCCATGTTGAGCAGGTGGGTCAGGACATAGGTAAAGAGGACGAGGCCGCTGATGAGCCGCAGGCGCCGAACCATGGAAGATCCTCTGCTCTCGTTGCTGCGGCTGCGAGCGGCAGCGCAACCGACGGGCGGATCATAAGCGTCACGGCAGGGCTTGAAAACGGCCCTCGCGGCCTGCTATTGGCCGGGGGAGGGCCGCGCGGCGGTCACCTTTGGAGCCTGTTGCCTGTGAGCGACGAGACGGAAGATGCGCCGGAGGGCCGGCGGGCCCGGCGCCGGCCGCGCCGCGAACGTGTCTTCGACACCTCGGTGCCCTCGCCCTGCATCGCCGTCTGTCAGGTCGACCCCAAGACCGACCTCTGCCTCGGCTGCCGCCGCCACATCGACGAGATCCGCGACTGGCCGATCATGACGGCGGAACAGAAACGTGCCGTGCTGGCCGCCCTGCCGGGACGGCGCTGATACTTCAGCCTTGCGAGGAAGGGATGCTCAGGCGTGCAGCGCGGGGCCGAGCTGGCGCTCGCCGGCGCCGCGGGCAAAGAGCGTGCGCATGATCTTTTCCTGCACCCGCAGATCCAGGTCGGTGAACACGCCGGCCACTTCCTTGCGCTCACGGTCGACCCAGACCACGACGGCGCTGCAGTCGAAACTGACCGGCTCGCCCTCCAGGTCGATTTCGACCGAGAGCGCCACCTTGTCGCCGGGATAGAGCAGCGTGGCGACGCCGACGGCGGAGAAACCGCGGCGCGACCAGTCTTTCAGGGGATAGTTCCGGCCTTCGAGAGAGACCTGCCCGTCGATGCGGTTGCCGCGCGGCTCGAGGCGGCGTTCAGTGCGGGGAGAAGCAAGGCGACGGAACAGTGAAAACACCATGTCCCAATTATGCCTCAGCGTCCTGAAGCATTCGTTAACGATTGCGCGCATTAGCGCCGAATTCAATCTGCAGGCTAACAGTCCCGGCACTACATCGAGCGGCGCAGACGGACCTCGAGCGGACGGAAACGGCTGCGGTCCATCAGGGCGGCGCGCGCCAGGGTGACGCGGCGCGACGGATCGAGAATGTCGCGCAGGCAGACGTGCGGGACGGCCCGGGAGTCGGTGAAGAACGATTCGACTTCCCACTGGCGCGCGGCCTTGCGCATCTCCTGGAACCGCTGGCCGATCGTCAGCCCGAGATTTGCCATGGCTTGCGGCATTTCCGCTCCTCGCTGCTTCGCTCGCTTGAACTGTCCCCGTCAGGTCCGGGGCGGGTTGCGGGCAGCCGCTTTGGGCGCCGCTGCATCGCCGTCGATGCCGGCCGACAGCGATTTAAGGCTTATCCGGGCGCTTCGGGGCAGGCAACTGATCTGCCTGTGGCATCTCGTGTAAAAAACGGGGCAGCGCCAAATCGAGGATAGGAAAATATAGCAATCAATGCGGCGAAATGACCGGAATATGGGCCGCAAGCCATATAATCAATGGGTCCGCTTGTATAATCACATTTACGAGTCATTAACCTATTCGGCGTAACGGTCTTATTAAGCATCGTTAGGATCAGGCTAATGGAACAGCCAGTTCGACTGCTGCTGGTAACGGATAAAGACGGCGACGCCGCCTTTCTCCATGCCGCCCTCGCCGCGGGTTGCATCGACCGCGAGACGACGACAGCCGCCGACATGCAGGCGGCGGCTGCGGCGCTGGCGGCCACCCCCTACGACGCTGTCCTGCTCGACATTGCCCTCATCGAGGACTGCCCCGCCGAGGCAGTGCGCCGCCTGCGCCGCCTGCGCGACCTGCCGATCCTGGTCATCACCAGCAGTGCGCAAATGAGGGCCGCCGGCGAAGCCCTGGGTGCGGGAGCACAGGACTACATCCTGTGGTCCAGCTTCAATGGCGGCAGCCTGGTGCACCGTCTGCAGTTCTGCATCGCGCGTCACAGGGCGGACCGCGAAGTACGCCTCCGCCTGCACAAGGCGGAACTCGCCAGCCAGACCAAGTCGCGTTTCCTGGCGCATATGAGCCATGAGCTGCGTACGCCTCTGAACTCCATCCTCGGCTTTACGGAGATGATGCGACGCGGTGTCTTCGGCACCATCGAAAATGCGCGCTACGTCGACTACCTGGAGACCATCAGCCATTCCGGCGGCCACTTGCTGACCCTCATCAACAACCTGCTCGATCTGGCAAAGATCGAGGCCGGGCGCGAGGAACTGCAGGAGTCGTCCGTCGATGTCGGGGAACTGCTGCAGGCGGTGGCCGAGGCCGAACAGCCCGGTGCGCGCGCCCGCGGACTCACGCTCTCCTGTGCCGTGGAAGAGGACGCGCTGCTGTGCGCCGACCCGGTAAAGTTGGAGCAGGTCATCCTCAATCTGCTCTCCAATGCCATGAAGTTCACGCCAGAAGGCGGGCAGATCACTCTGACGGGCCGCAGCACCGCAGAGGGCGGCTATGAGATCGTCGTTGCCGACACCGGCTGCGGCATGGACCCCGATGAGATCCCGCAGGCGATGACGACCTTCGCGCAGGTTCATACCCCCTTCCTGCGCAAGGGCGACCGCGGCAGCGGCCTCGGCCTGCCGATCGCCCGCGGCCTCGTCGCCCTGCACCAGGGCCATCTTCGGATCGCCAGCCGCCGCGGCGCGGGTACCCGCATCTCGGTGCGCCTGCCGGCAGCCCGACGCCTGCCCTTGCCCCCGGCCATTGCGCCCGGCGCCAAAGCCCACGCCCCTGCGCACCTCTGAGCCGCAGTAGCCCTGCGGCCCTCTTGGCGGCAGCTAGTCCGGTACCTGCAGGAACTTCGACTGCAGCACCGCCTCGCGTTCCTCCATATAGCGCTGCGCCGTGCACATATGCTCGAACATGATCTCGCGCGCCGCATCCGCATCCTCGCGACGCAGCGCCCGCAGCAGGCGCACCTGGTAGCTGAGGCCGCTCTCGCGCAGGTCGGGCAGCGGCTCTTCGTAGATGCGCTTGCAGACCGTCAACTCGCGCAGCAGAGACTGCAGGAAGCGGCACATGAACCCGAGCAAGGGGTTGGGGCAGTAGTCCACCAGGATGGCGTGAAAGTCGAGCTCGGCATAGCGCTGGAGCCGTTCCTCTTCCAGATCCCGCGGCGCATCCAGATAGATCTGCATGGTCCGCTCGAGGCGCTTGAAGTCGGCGGCCTGCAACCGCCCGGTGATCGAGGCCGCCAATTCCGGCTCGAGGACGCGCCGCAGCGCGTAGATGTCGCCAATGGTCGGATTGCGGAAGAAGAAGTAGTTGCCGAGCAGCTCCATCGCCCGGGATTCGGAGAGGGTACCGACAAAGGTGCCGCCACCGGGCCCTGTGCGGCTGCGCACCAGGCCCTGCGTCTCCAGCGCGCGCAGCGCCTCGCGGATGGTTCCCTTGCTGGCCTGGAAGCTCTCGATCAACTCACGCTCGCCGGGCAGGCGGTCCCCCGGATTCAAACCGTGCAGGACGATCCAATCCTTGATCTCGTCGGCAATGGCGAGCGAGCGCTTCTTGCCGCGCCGCTTCGCCCCCTCGGCGGGTGGCGATTTTGGATCCAGAGTATCACTCATGTTTCACTGCCGCCTTGCGGCCAGGGATCATCCTTGCAGGGGTGGTAGCAGGCATAAGCCGTTTCGCCCTCGCGATCCAGCGGCGGAACGGCCTCGCGGCAGATTTCCGTCGCCTGCGGGCAGCGCGCTGCGAAGGCACAGCCCGGCGGCGGGGCCAGCGGATCGGGCAGCTCGGCAATCTTCTGCTCCGCGCCGATGCCCTTGCGCCCCGGCACCGGCGCCGAGGACAGCAGCAGCCGGGTATAGGGATGCAGGGGATGACGGAACAGCGCCTCGGCGGGGCCCTGCTCGACCACGCGGCCGAAATACATGACCATGATCCTGTCACTCACCGACTCGACCACCGCGAGATCGTGGCTGATGAAAATGTAGGTGAGGTCGAACTCCGTCTTCAGCTGCTCGAGCAGGTTCAGTACCTGCGCCTGCACCGAGACGTCCAGCGCAGAGACCGGCTCGTCGAGCACCAGGATTTCCGGTTCGGCGGCCAGCGCGCGGGCGATGCCGATGCGCTGGGCCTGGCCGCCGGAGAACTCATGGGGATAGCGCTCCAGGAATTCGGGACGCAGCCGCACCGCGTCCATGATTTCCGCCAGCTTCTCACGTCGTTCCGCCTGCGGCAGGCGCCGCAGGTGGATCAGCGGCGCCTCGAGGATCTGGCGAATGGTCTTGCGCGGGTTCAGTGAACTCAAAGGGTCCTGGAAGACGTACTGCACCCGCATGGCCAGGTCGTGCCGGCTGTGTACCGCCGGGTCGTGCAGCCGCGCGCCGCCCAGAGTCACCTCGCCTTCGCTGGGCGCCTGCAGGCCGACCAGCAGCTTGGCCAGGGTCGACTTGCCGCAGCCCGACTCGCCGACGATGCCGAGGGTTTCGCCCTTGATGACGTCGAAGCTGACACCCTGCACCGCGTGCACGGCCGGCTTCGGCTTGCCGAAGAGCGTGCGGCCCCCGCCAAAGCGGCGCGTGACATCACGTGCTTCCATGAGGGCGGTCATGCCGCACCTCCCCTCGTCACTCCCGGCACACCGCTGCTGCGTGGCTTGATGCAGCGCACCTGGTGGCCGTCGTTCAGAGCGTCGAGGCTGATCTCACCTTCGCGGCAGGCCTCCTCGGCGTGCGGGCAGCGCTCTGCGAAAGCGCAGCCCGGCGGCAGGTCGTTTACCGCGGGCGGCAGGCCGGGGATCGCCTCCAGGCGGCGGCCGGGCTCGCCGAGGCGCGGAACACAGGCGATGAGACGCTCGGTGTAGGGATGCGCCGGCGCCTGCAACACCTCCTCGGTCGGTCCGATCTCGACGATGTGCCCGGCGTACATCACGGCGACCCGGTGACAGACCTCCGAAACCACGCCGAAGTCATGGGTGATGAACAGCAGCGAGGCGCCGCTCTTGTCGCGCAGCTGGTCGAGCAGTTTCAGCACCTGGGCCTGGACCGTCACATCCAGGGCCGTGGTCGGCTCGTCGGCAATCAGCAGCTTGGGATCGTTGGCCAGCGACATGGCGATGGAGACGCGTTGGCGCATGCCGCCGGACAGCTCGTGCGGATAGGCACTGGCCCGGCCGGCGGCATTGGGGATCTGCACGGCATCGAGCAGCTTCACCCCGGCGTCCCATGCGTCGTTGTAAGCTACTGGCCGGTGGCTGCGGATCGCCTCGGCAATCTGGTCACCGATTGGGAACAGAGGGTGCAGCGTGGAGAGCGGGTCCTGGAAGATGTAGGCGACCTCGGCGCCGCGGATGGCGCGCAGGCCCTCGGCGTCGAGACCCAGGAGGTCGCGGCCCTGCAGCAGCACCCGCCCGCCGACGATGCGCCCCGGCGGCGTCGCCACCAGGCCGAGCAGCGACAGCGCGGTGACCGACTTGTCCGACCCTGACTCGCCGACGAGGCCGAGGCACTCGTGCGGCTGGATGTCGAAGCTGACGTGGTTCACCGCGCGATAGACATGGTCGCCGACGCCGAAGTGGGTCTGCAGGTCGTCGACGGCCAGCACAGATTCTTTGTTTGCTGTCGCCGCCTGAGCAGGAGCCTGTCGCGCAACTTCGGTCATCGGCGCCGGGCGCGCCAGGGCACCGGACTTGAGGCGCGGGTCGAGCAGATCGCGGATGCCGTCGCCCAGCAGGTTGATGCTCATGACCACCAGGAAGATCATCACACCGGGGATGACCGAGACGTGCGGCGCGGTGATCAGCAGCTTGCGCCCTTCGCCGAGCATCGAACCGAGGTCCGCGTCGGGCGGCTGCGCGCCGAGACCGAGGAAGGAGAGGCCCGCGGTCTCCAGGATCATCCAGCCGACGGTGGTGGAGACGGTGATGACGATGACCGGCAGCACGTTGGGCAGCACCTCGGTCAGCAGGATGCTGAGGTTCGACTTGCCGGACAGGCGCGCCGCATCGATGAACTCGCGCCTGGCGAGGCCGAGAGTGACGCCGCGTATGTTGCGCGCGAAGAAGGGGATGTTGACGATGGCGATGGCGAAGAGGGCGTTCAGCAGGCCCGGCCCCAGCGCTGCGACGATGGCCAGCGCCAGCAGGATGTAGGGAAAAGCCATCAGCATGTCGATGCCGCGCATCAGCAGCGTGTCGGTGCGACCGCCGAAGTAGCCGGCGAGGATGCCGATGGTCGAACCGAAGACGGCCGCCACCGAGGTCGCCGAAAGGCCGACCAGCAGACTGACTCCGGTGCCCCACAGGAGGCGCGAGAAGATATCGCGGCCCAGGTGGTCGGTGCCCAGGAAGTGGTTTTCGGCGAGCGGGCGCAGCAGGCGGTTGGCCGGGGCGGTCGCCGCCGGGTCGTGCAGCGGCAGGATCGGCGTCAGCATCACCAGCACGACGATGACGAGGAGCAGGGCCGCGCCGAAGGCGGCCAATTGGTTGCGCAGGAAGAGGGAAAGCGGCGAGGGGCGGCCGGAACGGCGGCGGGCTGCTTGCGGCGCGCTGCCGGCAGCGGTTTGCGTAGAACTCATCTGAGCCTCGGATCCAGCAGGTGCTGCAGCAGGTCCGTGATCAGGTTGAACAGCACGTAGCTGGCGGCCACCACCAGCACGCCGCCCTGCACCAGCAGCAGATCCCGGGTCGAGATCGCGGTCACCAGCATGCGGCCGATGCCGGGCCACTGGAACACCGTCTCGATGTAGACGGCGCCGCCGAGCACGAAGCCGGCCTGCACGCCGATCACCGGGATGACGCTGACCAGGGCCGCCTTGAAGGCGTGGCGGTAGACCACGCGGCGTTCGCTGACGCCCTTGGCGCGGGCGGTGCGGATGTAGTCCTGGCGCAGCACCTCCAGCATGGCCGCGCGGGTCAGCCGCGCGATGACGCCGGTCGCCACCACCGCCAGGGTGACGGCGGGCAGCACCAGGTGGTGCAGCAGGTCGGGCAGGTCGCCGCCGCCGTAGATGGCGAACATGCCGCTGGCCGGGAATACCCGCCAGGTCACCGCGAAGGCGAGCACCAGCAGCAGGCCGAGCCAGAACGACGGGATCGAAATACCGATCAGCACGAAGAAGGTGACGATCTTGTCGGTCCAGCCGTACTGGCGCACCGCGGAGATCACACCGGCGGCGAGGCCGAAGACGGAGCACAGCAGCAGCGCCGCGCCGGCCAGGATCAACGTCGCCGAGAAACGTTCCAGCACCTCGTCGATGACCGGGCGGTTGAGGTTGTAGGAGCGCCCGAAGTCACCCTGCAGCAGATTGCCGAGCCAGACGAAATACTGCTCGACGAGGCTGCGGTCCAGGCCGAGCTGGCGGTTCAGCCGCTCGACGTTCTCCGGCGTGGCATAGGAGCCGAGGATCGCGGTGGCGGGATCACCGGGGATCATCGCCATGATGAGAAAGACGATGACCGTCAGGCCCAGCAGGACCGGCACCGCGAGCACCAGGCGCTTGACCGTGTAGGCGAGCATCTTGGGTGCCGTCTCCCTCTGTGGGGTTTCAGCCCATCCGCCAGACCCCTGCTACCTGCGGGGGCCCGGGGGATGTGAATCAGCCCTTGGTGACGTCCTTCAGGATCAGGAAGAACGAGGGCTGCAGCGAGAAGCCTTCGACCGCGGCGGAGGTTACCGCGTTCTGCTTCCAGTTGGCGATGAAGGCCCAGGGCGCGTCGTCGTGCACGATGGCCTGCATCTGCTTGTAGAGCTCGGCCCGTTCGGCCTGGTCGGTGCTGCGGCGCGCGGCCTCCAGCAGCTTATCGACCTCGGGGTTGGAGTAGTAGCCGGAGTTGAAGCCGCCCTTGTCGGGAAAGGCCTCGCTGCGCAGAGCGAGGTACGGCAGGGTGTCCGGATCGTTGGTCATCCAGGCCATCTCCGCCATGTCGGCCTTGCCTTCCAGGCCCGGGTTCACCTTGCCGAGGAAGGTGTTCCACTCGTAGGTCTCGATCTCGACATTGAGGCCGACCTCGGCGAGGTCTGCCTGGATCGCCGCGCCCATCGGCACGGGATCGAGCATGCCGGAGCCCCCCTCGGTAACGTAGAAGGTCAGCTCCGCGCCCGCATGCCCGGCTTCGTCGATCAGCGCCTTTGCCTTTGCCGGATCATAGGGATAGGGGTCGAGTTCCTCGTTGTAGGCCCAGGCGAAGGCCGGCGGTGTCGGGCCCGCGGCAACCTCGGCGGTACCCTGCAGCACGTTCTCGACCAGCGCCTGCTTGTCGATGGCGTAGTTCACCGCCTGGCGCATTTTCTTGTCGGCCAGCGGTCCTTCCTTGGCGTTCAGGATGAGGAACCAGACGTGCGGGCCGGCCTGCTCGTGGACCTGGTAGGTGGCGTCGCCGGAGAAGGTGGCGACGGAATCCGGCGGCACCTCGACCATCAGGTCGATACCGCCGGCCAGCATTTCGGCGACGCGCGTATTGGCGTCGGTGATCGGCCGGAACACCACGGCTTCCAGCGCCGGCGCGCCGCCCCAGTAGTCGTCGTTGCGCACCACCACGACCTTGGCGTTGCTCTCCCACTCGGCGAAGCGGAAGGGGCCGGTGCCCGAGGGGTTGCGGCCGAAGTCCTTGCCATGCTGCTTCACCGCCTCCGGCGAGACGATCAGGCCGGTCGGATAGGCGAGGTTGGAGAGGAAGGGCGCGTAGGGTTCCTTCAGCGTGAAGGTGACGGTGTCCGCATCCTCGGCCGCGACGCTGTCGATCGCGCTGAAGAAGAACGACAGCGGGAAGGGCCCGGTGTCGTGAAAGGGATGATTCTCGTCGAGCATGCGGTCGAAGTTGAACTTCACCGCCTCGGCGGTCAGCGGGCTGCCGTCGTGGAAGCTGACGCCGTCGCGCAGGTCGAAGGTGTAGACCTTGCCGTCATCGCTGATGGTCCAGGATTCGGCCAGCGCCGGCTCGACCTCTAGGGTGCCGTCCTTGTAGCGCACGAGGCCGTCATAGACGTTCATAAGGATACGGAAGTCGTTCACCGCGGTGACCGCGTGGGGGTCGAGCGACTTGGGCTCGGCGATCTGGCCGACGATGAGGACGCCTGGCGGGGTTTGCGCCAGGACCGCCCCGGCCGCCACGACACTGGCCGCCGCAAGCCCGCTGGCCAGAGCCGCTGCATGGATGATTTTTCTCATTACCGCCTCCCTGATGGATCGGTGGTGCGCTAACAGACGCGCGTTTACAGCGGCTAATTAAGCATGATAAATACAAACCTCGCAAATATTTTCATGATAAATTGCTCGCGAGCCTATGAACGGGGTCCGAAAGCAGCCGCCGACATGACCTTCACCATCATTGCGCAGGACCCGCAGACGCAGGCGCTCGGCGTCGCCACCGCCACCGGCAGCATCGCCGTCGGCGCCCAGGTGCCGCACTGCCGCTTCGGGGTCGGCGCCATCGCCACCCAGGGATTTTCGACCAATGTGCTCTTTGCGCGCCGGGGGCTGCCGCTGCTGGCACGCGGCGACAGCGCGCCGGATGTCGTGCGCGCTCTGACTGCGGAGGACGAGGGTCGCGATTTCAGACAACTCGCGGTGATGGATGCCGCGGGCGATACCGCCGGCTGGACCGGAGCGGCCAACAGCGACTACAAGGACCACCGTGCCGAGAAGGGATTGATCGTCGCCGGCAACATCCTCGCCGGCCCGCAGGTGTTGGACGCCATGCTCGCGGCGTTTCACGGTGGCGGCGAAACCGGCGACCTTGCCGCGCGCCTGCTGGCCGCCCTGGCGGCAGGAGAGGCCGCAGGCGGCGATAGCCGCGGCACCTGCTCGGCCGCCCTGCTGGTCGACGGCGGCAACGGCGCCGCCCTGAACCTGCGCGTCGACTACGACGCCGACCCGGTCGCCGCCCTGCAGGCCCTGCACGAGCGCTCCAAGGACCAGGTCTACCGCGATTTTCTGCAGCGCCTGCCCAACGAGCAGGACCCGGACCGCTACTGACGCTCGCTGGGAGGTCCGGAAGTTACTGCCCGGCCTCGAGCCCGCCGCCGGCGTCGGCCTGCAGGGTGCGGGTGAGGTCGCAGCGCCAGCGGTTGTCGCGTGCCCGCTCGCAGGCCTGCCCGGCGGCCGGTCCGGCAGCGGTGGGCAGAGGCTGGGACTCGCCCGCGGCGAGCGGCGCCGGCTCGGGCGGCAAGGGCTCGACCATCAGGTCGGGAACGCTCTCCACCGGGTCGCTGCCGTCGCTGGGCGCACGCTCCAGCATCGGCTGCAGTAGCGGTGCCAGCGACTTCAGGAGTTGCGTCGGCAGTGCGGAGGTGAAGCCGTAGTCCGCGGCGTCGGCGCCGGCGACATGGGCGGATACCACACCGAAGAAGCGGTCGCCCAGGAAGAACACGAAAGTCGCCGTGCGGTTCACCACCTGCGAGGAGATCAGTTCGCCGTGGCTGCCGAAGCGCTCGTAGCGGTGGTCGCCGGTCCCGGTCTTGCCGCCGGCCGCCAGCACCTCGCCGTCGGGCCCGTGGAAGACGCCGCTGACGCGCCGGCCGGTGCCCTGCTCCACGGTGTCGATCAGCGCGCGGCGCAGCGTCAGCGCGACGTCGCGGCGCAGCACCCGCTCGCCGCGGCTCTCTGCCAGCGTCATCGTCGTCTCGAAGGGCGTGTCCTCGGCAAAGCGCAGGCGCTCGAAGCGGCCGGTCGGCAGGCGCAGGCCCTGGTTGGCGATGATGCCCATCAGCTCGGCCAAGGCGGCCGGACGGTCGCCCGAGCTGCCGATCGAGGTGGCATAGGACGGCACCAGCCAGTCGAAGGGATAGCCCACGCGCTGCCAGCGCTGGGCGATGCGGCGGAAGGCCTCCTCCTCCAGCAGCGTGCGGATGCGGGTGTCCTGTGCCTTGCGCAGCTTCGGTTTGAACAGCCAGCTGTAGGCCGCCTGGCGCGCATCGGCACCGGCCTTGGCGACTTCGGCGAAGGGCCTGCGCGGCGCCTGGCTCAGGTAGGCGGCGAGCCACAGCTCCAGCGGATGGATCTTGGCGATGTAGCCGCGGTCGTTCAGCGCGAAGCGGTCGACGCCGTAACTGTCGTAGAGCTGCTGCACCTCGTCGTCACTGATCGGCTTGCCGCCGGCGGCGCGCAGATAGGTGCCCAGTTCGCCGACGCCGGCCCCCGGACGCAGCGAGCGGAACACCACCGCGCGCGCGGTCAGGCTGCCGCGCGCCCGCTTCGTCGCCGTCTCCAGGATCTGGTCGCGGTCGAGGTCGCGGTAGCGGCTGTAGAAGGTCAGCAGGAACTCGCGCCCCTCGCGGTCGGCGAAGCGGCTGAGGTATTCCTCGCGCAGCGGCGAATCCGGATTGCGTGGATCGCCTTCCTCGGCGATCTGCGCCACGTGATAGCTGACGATGTCGCGCATCAGGCGGATGAAAACCAGGTTCACCGAATGCTGCAGTGCCTCCGAGACGGAGATCACCCGCCCGTCGTCGCGCTTGTCGAAGTTCACGAAGGTGTGCAGCCCGCCGCCGGTGAAGAAGCGCTCGTGGGGATTGGCCGAGTAGCGTCGCTGCATCGCGTCTTCCAGCAGTACCGGCAGGCTGGGCGCCATGCGCTCCAGCAGGCGGCCGGCCACCCAGCGCGTCAGCGGGTCACCTTTCGCCACCTTTTCGCGCAGCTCCTCGTTGGGCGCGTTGCGCAGGCGGTCGGAAAGTTCGGCGATGACCTCCAGATAGGTCACCAGGGTGCGCAGCTTGGCGGTCGAGCC
>DAIQBR010000002.1:0-3928 GCA_036781105.1 Kiloniellaceae bacterium | reverse complement strand
GTCGAAGGGGCCGTCGAAGTTGTCGGCCTGCACGCGCAGCAGGTTGCGCCCGCCGGCGCGCTCGTACAGCACCAGGCTGTAAATCACCTTGGCGGGGTCGCCGCGATCGAGCAGGCGATGCTCGGCAAGCCCGAGGGTTTCCAGCGACTCGCGGTTCGCCAGGCCGCGCAGCGCCGCGGTCACGCCTTCCTGCACCGGCTGGTCCAGGGTCGTCTCCACGGTCAGATCTAGGCGGTCGAGGTCGTAGAGCGAAGCGCGCCCGAGCTGGCCCAGCAGCCGGGTACGCAGCGAGGAGGCCGCCTTCCAGGAGAGGTGGCTGGCCGGCGGCGCCGCGGTCATCAGTTCGTCGGCAAAGCGGGCCGGCTGCGCCAGCGCGGCATCGCGCAGGGGCTCGTCGATGACACCCGCCTCGGCCAGCAGCCGCAGATAGCTGTCGACCAGGCTCTGCAGCGAGCCGCGGCGCGTGATGAGATATTCCGAGGGCCGGCGCTGGGCGATCAGCAGGCTCAGCGCCTGGCGGTAGACCGCGCCGCGCTGCTGCAGCGTGAGGCTCGGATCCTCGCTGTCGCCGAGCGCGCGCACCGCCGCGAAGTCGGTGCCGAACCAGGCCCAGAGGCCGTCGCCGAGACCGATGATCTCGCCGAAGCCGGGCCGCGCGGCCAGCGGCGTGGAGTTGATGTAGTCGACGACGATCTGGCGCCGCGCGGCGGTGGTGTTCTCACCCTCGAGGTAGCCGCGCAGGGTGGCTGTGACCATCTGCCGGAATTTCTCGGTGACGTTCTCGGTACGGCCGTCCGGCGAGTGGCGGAACTTCTCCATCTGGGTGGCCAGGGTGCTGCCGCCCGGGCTCTGCCCGCCGTTGGTCGCCTTCTTCACCACCAGGTCGGCGAAGGCCGTGGCCAGGCGGTCCCACTCGACCGCCGGGTTGGCGCGCGGGAAGCGGGCATTGAGCAGTTCGCGGTTCTCGATGAACAGCAGGGTGTTGATAAGTACCTGCGGCACCGCCTCGAAATTCTCGAAGGCGTGCTCGGGCGTGCGCGCGGCGAAAACCTCGCGGCCGTCGCGGTCCAGCAGCGTCAGGCCGGCCTGGGTCTTCTCTCGGTAGGGGGCGATGCCGCTGCGCTCGAAGTACCAGCCGAACTGGTCGGAGATGCGGGCCTGCTGCTCGATGGCGTAGCCCTGCTCGCGCAGGCCGGAGATGATTTCCGGCAGCGCGATGTAGCCGAGGCGGCGGTCGTAGGGTCCGTCGGTCGGGAATAGGATGGCGTCGCTCGGCCCGGCGTCGACGCGATAGGTCATCTGGCCGGCAAGGCGCGCGAAGAACTCGGACTGCAGCCTGGAAGACTTGGCCTCCATCACCGCGAGGCTGCCCGCCGCCGTCAGCAAGAAGAGCGCGGAGCCGCCGGCGGCAATACGCTGCCAGCCGCGGCTGAAGGGCTTGCTCCGGCGCGGCTTACGTGGAAGCTCGCGCGGCACTGCCGGGCTGCCCGCCTCCAGCGAAGTGCTCACCATTGCATGGCTTTCCTGGCAAGGGGCTCGTCCTCATTCCTGAGGACAGCCGTGGATCCGATTCACCTGAAGATTGCATGGTAAATGTCGGTTAACCCGATCCTTGCGAGATATCATGCCCTTTCAAACTAATTTTCTCAACATTTCTAAAAGGTTAACGCGAAATATCCCGGATAGCCGCAGGCTTTCCAGGGTCAACGGAAGGTTAATCAGGACGTTTATTCGGCGGCTTGGCGCCGCGGCGGCGAATCGGGAGCCCGGCCGAGCACCTGGCCGCCCCGGCGCTGTTCCAGGGCAAAGCCGACCAGGGCGATGATGCGATAAAACCCATGGATGAACTTTCCGTAGGGCATCGCGAGGAAAAGGCCCATGACGGTGCCGAGGTGGACCAGCAGCAAAACGCCGAGCAGTTCGCTGCCGCGCAGGGCGGTCAGCAGCAGGCCGGTGAGCGCCACCAGCAGCAGCAGCACCAGCAGCCCGTCGTCGAGCTGGCGCGTCGCCGCCGTGGCAACCGGCACGCCTGCCGCGCGGCGCTTCAGCACCAGCAGGCCGGCCGGGCCGGCGACGAGCCCGATCCCGCCGAGGGTGCCGAGCAGGCTCGGCAGGCTGAGATAGCCATAGGGCGCCACCCAGCCGAAGACATAGTGGTAGATCGTGCCGACGCTGGTCGCGGCGAAGCACAGCAGAAAGCCGTAGAAGGTGAGGTGGTGGAAGCGGCGCCGCAGCATCGACGGCGCCTCCGTCGGGTAGGCGCAGCCGAGGTCCGAGCCGCCGGCGAGATACTTCAGCGTGAAGGCATCATGCAGCGCCTGCGCCAGGTCCCTCAGTCCCAGCTCGCGCAGCGGCGGCGCGCCGACCAGCCGCCAGAAGCGCGCCATGCCGATCGCGATCGCCACGGCGACGAAGAGCGCCACGGCGCCGAACACCGCGACCATGAGATTGTGCGGCATGACGGCATAGAAGTTGCCGCCGTGGTCGCCGAACAGCGTCGCCGGATCCAGCAGCAGCACCGCCGCGACCAGGAAGAGCGCGACGGAAGCGGCGGTGGCGATGCCGGTCCAGGTGCCGTTGTTGCGGAAGGCACGGCCCAGAAAGGCGGGCCAGGCCGCCGCCTCGTAGCTGTCGAGACGCAGCTGCGCGAGAGTCTTCGGCACGTTCACATTGAATTCGTGCGGGTCGGCATACTGGCAATGGTGGTAGCAGGAGCCGCAGCCGTGGCAGAGATTGGCCAGATAGCCGACATCCGCCGGCGAGAACTCCAGGCGCTGCGTCATCGCCGGAAAGACCGCACAGTGGCCTTCGCAATAGCGGCAGGCGTTGCAGATGGTCAGGATGCGGTCGGCCTCGGCCGCCGCCTCGCTGTCAAGCAGCGTTGTGAGCACGATGCGCCGCCTCCTCTCCCGCGATGCGGCCGAAGACGCCGCCGATGGTCATGCCGATGCCGGCGAGATAGCCCTCGCCCAGCACGTTGCCGGCCATGATCTCGCCGGCGGCAAACATGTTGGCCGAGGGCCGGCCGTCGGCCATCAGCACCCGCGCCTTGTCGTCGATCTCGACGCCCAGGTAGGTGAAGGTGATGCCGGGCTTCAGCGTGTAGGCATGGAACGGCGGTGTGTCGAGGCGCCTTGCCCAATGGGTTTTCGCGGGCTCTACGCCTTCGGTGTGGCAGTCGTCCAGCTCGGTGTGGTCGAAGTGTCCCTCGCGCACCGCCGCATTGAAGTCGGCCACGGTCTTCGCCAGGGCCTGCGGGTCGAGGTCGATCTTGCCCGCCAGTTCCTCGATGCTGGCGGCCGTCACCGGTGGGAAGACCGGCGGCATGAAGAGCCCGGCGGACTTGCTGTCGATGATGACGTGGCCGACCTGCTCCGGCTGCCCGGCGACGAGGCGGCCCCAGATGGCGTAACGCTTCGGCCAGAAGTCCTCGCCCTCGTCGTAGAAGCGCTCACCCCTGACGTTCACCACGATGCCGAGCGACACGCAGTCGACGCGGGTGCAGATGCCGCCGTCGTACTGCGGCGCGCGGCCGTCGATGGCCACCGCATGGCAGGCCTGGGGATCGCTGACCTGGGAAACGCCCTGGTCCAGCAGTTGCTTCAAAACAGCGCCCCGGTTGTAGGGCGTCCCGCGGATCAGGAAGTTGTCGGCGGCCGCCCCCCAGGACTCCTTCAGCCAGGGAATGTTGGCCTGGAAGCCACCGGCGGCGAAGACCACGCAGCGCCCGGTAAAGTCGCACGCGCCCTCGGCAAGTTTCGCGGTGACGCCGCGGCAGAAGCCGTCTTCCAGGTGAACGGCTTCGATCGGGGCCTCGTAGTACACGGTGACGCCGAGGCTCTCGGCATGGCGGTAGAGCGCGTTCACCAACGCGCGTCCGCCGCCCAGGAAGAAGGCGTTGGTGCGCCCCAGGTGCAGCGTGCCGGAG
>DAIQBR010000001.1:23825-48657 GCA_036781105.1 Kiloniellaceae bacterium | reverse complement strand
CTTCAGGTCGGCATAGGAGAGGAACTTGCCGCCGTTGGCGGCCTTGGGCGTCAGCCCGCTGCCCGGCGCGTAGAAGGGATCGGCATCCGCCGGAGCCGGCGGCATGGCATGCCCCATCGCGGCGTGATCCATGCCGGACATGGATTGTTGCGCCGGCGGTTCATCGGCCGGCATGGCGTGCCCCATGGCTGTGTGGTCCATCTCCGCTGCAGGCTTCTGGCTCGGGGTGTCCGCGCCCGGCGGCATGGCGTGCCCCATGGCCGCGTGATCCATCCCCGCCATGTCTCCATGGCTCATGTCGGCCATGGTGAGCAGGGGACGCTGCCGCAGCGCCGGCATATCCCCGACCAAACCCTCACGCGGGGCGAGCGTGGCTCGCGCCATGCCGGCACGCTCCATCGATTCCGCAACGATGCTGTAGGCTTGATCTTCCATCGGGCGGACGATGACGTCGTAGGTCTCGGCCACGGCGATGCGGAACTCGTCGACCTTCACCGGCTGCACGTTGTTGCCGTCTGCCTGCACCACCGTCATCTCGAGGCCGGGAATGCGGACATCGAAGTAGGTCATGGCGGCGGCGTTGATGAAGCGCAGCCGCACCCGCTCGCCGGGCGTGAAGAGGCCGGTCCAGTTCTGCTCCGGGTTCTTGCCGTTGACCAGGAAGGTGTAGCCGCCGATGTCGGCGATGTCGGTCGGCGTCATGCGCATGTTCCCCCAGTCAAGACGATCGGCCAGGGCGGCATCGAACCCCTTCTCCTCCGCTTCGCCGAAGAGGGAGAGCAGGGTGCGCTGGTTGTAGTTGTAGTAGTCGGACTGCTTTTTCAGGTTGGCCAGGATCTTCTCCGGCCGGGTGTCGTGCCAGTCGGAGAGCACCACCACGTAGTCGCGGTCGTAGCGGAAGGGCTCGCGGCCCTGCGGCTCGATGACGATGGCGCCGTAGATGCCGGACTGCTCCTGCAGGCCCGAATGGCTGTGGAACCAGTAGGTGCCGCTCTGCTGTGCCGGGAAGCGATAGGTGTGGGTGGTGCCTGGCCCGATCCCGTCGAAGCTGAGGCCGGGCACGCCGTCTTGTGCCGTCGGCACGATGAGGCCGTGCCAGTGGATCGAGGTGTCCTCGTCCAGGGTGTTGGTCACGTTGATGACCAGGTCCTCGCCTTCCTGGAAGCGCAGGGTCGGCCCCGGCACCGTGCCGTTGATGGCAAGGGCGGTTCTGTCCTTGCCCGAGACGTTGATGGTGGTCTCGCCGATGGTGAGGTCGTAGGTGCCCGCCAGGGCGGGCGGGACGCCGAGCAGTGCCGCGACCACCCCGACGGCCGCATAGGTCGCCAGGGTGTCGCGGGCTGCCCGGCTGTTGGAAGCGTTCAGCCAAGCTTTCATGTGGTTATTCTCCGTTCCTCTGTGCCGCTCAGCTGCCGCTGCCGGCCGGCTTGGTGACGTCGATCTCGCCCATCATCCCCGCGTCGTAGTGTCCGGGAACGTTGCAGGCGAATTCCAGGTCGGTGACCGCGGTGAACTTCCACACCAGTTCCTTGGTCTCCCCGGGCTCGACCAGTACGCTGTTGGTGTCGTCGTGCGCCATGCCCTGGCCACCGTGGTCCATCGTCATCTTCGTGTGGTCGATGCCGGTCGGTGTGATCATGCCGTGTTCCATCATGGTCATCATCTCGTCCTGATGGGCGGCGTGCATGGCGGCGGTGCCGAGATTGAACTCGTGCAGAAATTCTCCTTCGTTCCTCACCACGAAGCGCACGATCTCTCCGGCCGCGATGTGCAGGCGCTCGGGTTCGAAGAAATTGTCGCCCATGACGATCTCGATGGTGCGGCCGGCCTCGGCGGCCGCGGCCGGCTCGCCGATGGATGGACCGTGGCCGCCGGCATGGGAGCCCGCGGCCAGCGCTGTGCCGGCGCCGGCAAGGGTGGAAATGGCAAGGGCGAAGGCAAGGGACTTGCAAAGCTGAACAGGCATTACATTAGCTCCATTGGTACTAAGACCGCTCCGCCCGAGCCGCAGGGCTCGACGCGCCCGCGGCGCGAAGCGGAACAGGCTGCTGTCAGAAAAGTGAAAGAAGATGCCACGGCGGACGCAGAAGGCGCCCCTGGCGGCCTGGACCGGTCAGCCGCGCCGCGGGGGAGGCGGGTCGAAGGGTGTGATGAGCTGGCGGAAGGGCAGGTGGTGCGGTGCCGCAACGGCGACGACGACATAAGCCGGCGTGGCCGCAAGGGCCGACCGCAGGAGGGGGGTGAAGATTTGGCTGCAGTCCGCGTGGCCGCCGGGCACGGCCCCTTTGGTCTCGGGGTGCGAGCTGTCGAGCTCAACCTGCAGGCAGGAGGCGTCGAAATGGCTGTGTCCGGCAATACCCTGCTGGCTGGTGCCCTGGCGGTCGCCGTTCTGCGCCGCCTCGGCGTGCGGGGGATGGACGCCGATGGCGACCGTGATGGCCGCGACCAGGGCCAGCAGTCTCGCGGCGGCCCGCCATCGCTTGGCTATGCTCAACCCCAGTTCCATCTCCACCCGACGATTTAGGACCCCATCACAAACGCTATGTGGAACTTCCACCTACTGGAAGGTCAAGGGGCAAGAGTCTGACTCGGCGCACTTTTTGCGCCGGGACGGTATCCTGCTGGTGGATTGGTTAAGCTGGCGTGAAGATCAGGTCGGGCCGGCGCCGGCAGACAGCGCTGTCGTTCACCCTTGACCTTCCAGTAACTGGAATCCTTACGTCTGGTTCACACCACGATTGGGACTCGATTCATGTCAGGCAATCCGCAGCAGCACAGGCACACCCACGGGCACTCCCACGGGCACTCCGACGGGGGGGAGGCTCATGTCGTGCGCGACCCGGTCTGCGGCATGACGGTCGATCCCGCCGCGGGCAAGCCGACCCACGAGCACGAGGGCCGCGTCTTCCACTTCTGCAATCCCGGCTGCCGCGACAAGTTCGCCAAGGCGCCGGAGGACTACCTGACGGCGGAGGATCCCGTCTGCGGCATGCAGGTCGACCGCGGCGCGGCGCGCCACCTGGCAAAACATGAGGGCCGGCGCTTCTACTTTTGCTCGGCCGGCTGCCAGGCGAAGTTCGAGGCGGAGCCCGCGAAGTATCTGGAAGGCCGCCCGGCGCCGGAGCCTATGCCCGAAGGCACCAAGTACACCTGCCCGATGCACCCGGAGATCGTGCAGGACGGGCCGGGCGACTGCCCGCTGTGCGGCATGGCGCTGGAGCCCATGGGCATCCCCACAGGCGAGGAGGGGCCCAACCCTGAGCTGGTCGATTTCACGCGGCGCTTCTGGATCGGCGCCGCGCTGACGCTGCCGGTGCTGGTGCTCGCCATGGCGCCGCACCTCGGCCTGCCGCTGCGCGAGGCGATCGGCGAGGGGCCGGCGATCTGGGCCGAGCTGATTCTCGCGACGCCGGTGGTGCTCTGGGCCGGCTGGCCGTTTTTCCATCGCGGCGCCAAGTCGATCGTGAACCGCAGCCTCAACATGTTCACCCTCATCGCCATCGGCACCGGCGCGGCCTACCTGTTCAGCGTTGCCGCCACGCTGGCGCCGCAGATCTTTCCCGCCGGCTTCCGCGATGCCCAGGGCCATGTCGGCGTCTATTACGAGGCGGCGGCGGTCATCGTCGTGCTGGTGCTGCTGGGGCAGATGCTGGAACTGCGCGCGCGCGAGCGCACCGGCGGTGCCATCCGCGCGCTGCTGGACCTTGCCGCCAAGACCGCGCGGGTGATCCGGCCGGACGGCCGCGAGGAGGAGATCCCCCTGGAAGAAGTGAAGGTCGGCGACCACCTGCGGGTGCGCCCGGGCGACAAGGTGCCGGTCGACGGCACGGTGGTGGAGGGTCACTCCTCGGTCGACGAATCGATGCTGACCGGCGAAGCGGTGCCGGTGGAGAAGGTGAAAGGCGACGATGTCACCGGCGCGACGATCAACGGCAGCGGTTCGCTGGTCATCGAGGCCCGGCGCATCGGCGCCGACACGGTGCTGTCGCAGATCGTCGAGATGGTCGCCCAGGCCCAGCGCAGCCGGGCGCCGATCCAGAAGCTGGCCGACCGGGTGGCCGGCGTCTTCGTGCCGGCGGTGGTGGGCGTCGCGGTGGTCGCCTTCGTCGCCTGGTCGCTCTGGGGGCCTTCGCCGGCGCTGGCCTATGCGCTGGTGGCGGCGGTCTCGGTGCTCATCATCGCCTGCCCCTGCGCCCTGGGCCTCGCCACGCCGATGTCGATCATGACGGCGACCGGGCGCGGCGCCCAGGCCGGCGTGCTGATCCGCAACGCGGAGGCGCTGGAGCGCTTCGCCAAGGTCGACACCCTGATCGTCGACAAGACCGGCACCCTGACGCTGGGCAAGCCGAAGCTGGCTGCGGTACTGCCGGAAGACGGCGTCGCGGAGGAGGACCTGCTGCGCCTCGCCGCCGCGCTGGAACGCGGCAGCGAGCATCCGCTGGCCGAGGCCATCGTGCGCGGCGCCGAAGAGCGCGGGATCGATCTGCCCAAGGCGGAAGACTTCGAAGCGATCACCGGCAAGGGCGTGAAGGGCCGCGTCGACGGCAAGTCCGTGGCGCTCGGCAATGCCGCCATGCTGGCGGAACTGGGTATCACGGCGCGCGAAGCCGCGGCGGACGCCGATGCCCGCCGTGACCAGGGTGAGACCGTGATGTTCGTCACCGTCGACGGCAAACTTGCCGGCCTGGTGAGCGTCGCCGATCCGGTGAAGGAGACCACGCCCGAGGCGATCGAGGCCTTGCACGCCGAGGGCCTGCGCATCGTCATGGTGACCGGCGACAACGAACGTACCGCCAGGGCGGTGGCCGGGCGGCTGGGCATCGACGAGATCCGTGCCGACGTGCTGCCGGAGGAAAAGGCGCGCATCGTGAAGGAATTCCAGGCCGCGGGCGCCCGCGTCGCCATGGCCGGCGACGGCGTGAACGATGCCCCGGCACTCGCACAGGCCGATGTCGGCATCGCCATGGGGACCGGCGCCGACGTCGCCATCGAAAGCGCCGGCTTCACCCTGGTGAAGGGCGACCTCAACGGCATCGTCCGCGCCCGGCGCCTGGCCCAGGCGACCCTGCGCAACATCCGCCAGAACCTGTTCTTCGCCTTCGCCTACAACGCCGCCGGCGTGCCGATCGCCGCCGGCGTGCTGTATCCCGTCTTCGGCCTGCTGCTGTCGCCGATGATCGCGGCGGCGGCGATGAGCCTGTCGTCGGTCTCCGTGGTGGGCAACGCGCTCAGGCTGCGCAGCGTGAAACTGTAGGGCAACCCGGCCGCCGGCCGGCGGGCCGGTTTCTCCTTCCGGTTATGCTTTCACCCTGCCATTGCGCCGGATTGGTTCGTCGCGCCGCGGGCTCGCTTTGACCTAGACTGGTCCCTCAGGACAGGCGCTCCGCCGCCGTGGGGCCCGGCGCGTGGCGGCGCCGGCCCGCTGCGGCCGATTGATCAGGATCATGGTCGTGCATAGATGAAGAGTGTCACCTAGCGTCGACGAACCGTTCCATAGAGAGAGGACGTGAACATAATGGAAACACCCCTGGAGATCACCTTCCGCAACCTGGATCATTCCGACGCCGTAGAGGCCAAGGTAAGGGAAAAGGTGGCGAAGCTGGAGCAGGCCTTCGACCGCATCACCTCCTGCCGGGTGGCGCTGGAGGCGCTCAATCGTCAGCATGTGAAGGGCAATCTCTTTCACGTCCACATCGAGGTCGGCGTGCCGGGCAAGCAGGTGGTGGTCGACACCTCGGGCAAGGACCGGGCGCACGAGGACATCTACGTCGCCCTGCGCGACGCCTTCAAGGCGGCGCGCCGCCGCCTGGAGGACCATTCACGGCGCCGTTCGGGCCGGGTGAAGACCCACGAAGTGCCGCCGCACGGCACCGTCGCCCGGCTGTTCCCGGAGGAAGGCTACGGCTTCATCCAGACGCCGGACGGGCGCGAGATCTATTTCCATGAGAACAGCCTGGTCGACGGCAGTTTCGGCAAACTGGAGCCGGGCCAGGAAGTGCGCTACGTCGCCGCCGAGAAGGAGAGCGACAAGGGCCCGCAGGCGAGCACGGTAAAGCTGATCGGCAAGCATCACCTGCAGGAGTGAGGTCCGCGGGCACCGCAGCGGTTATAGGTTCTCCCTCGACAGGTGATCAAAGTCCGGACTCGCCGGGACCTCACAGAGTCCCGTCGACGGGCGCTTGCGCAAACGCCACCGCCGCCTTCTGGAGGCGGCGGTAGAGCCGCAGGCGGCGCCTGACCGGCCACCAGTCGTAGAGGAAGGTCTCCAGGGGCTTCCAGTTGGCAACCCAGCCGAGGATGAGCAGGCTCTCCTCGATCACCCGCATGACCGGGTTGTCCGGCGCGGCGGTTCGCAGCAGATGGTTCGCCAGCAGGCAGGCCATCAGAACGACAAGGCCGATGCTGAGGTATCGCCGGCCCATCCGAAAGAGCTCCCGCAGCTCGCGCTGGATCAGGTCGGCGCGGTAGCCGAAGTAGTTGCCGATCGCCAGGCCGGCGCCGCGCGCCCTGGCGCGCTGCAGTTCTTCGGCCGGCAGGTCGATGTGGATCCGGAGTTCAACATCGCGCGGAAGCTCGCGCGCCCAGGCGACGATGTACTCTTCGGCATTGGTATCAAGGTCACGCTCGTGGAAAGGCGAGGGGTCAAGCGAGTTGAACAGCTGATCGACCTTTGCAAGCCGCAGCCTGATGACGCCCTCCGAGGGCTCTTGTTCGCTCATCTTCGACGCTCAGGCCCAGCGCCGCAGTTGCATGGCGGCCGCAACGCGCCGGCGGGCCAGGGCGTCGGCTGCCTGCCGCGGCTGAACGCCCTCGGCACGCGCTGCCTCGAGAACGCTGCGGGTGTTCTGACGGACTTTCTCCTCGATGGTCTCGAAGGCCTGCCGCTGCCCACCGCCGCGGTATTCGACCGCCCCGCAGATGACGCCGCCCGCATTGGCGATGAAGTCGGGCACGGTCACGACGCCGCGGCTATGCAGTGCCGCTTCGGCCTCCGGCGTCACCGGGATGTTGGCGCCCTGGACGACAAGCTTCGCCTGCAACTGGTCGACATTTCCCTTGTGGATCACGTCGGGCCGGGCGGCCGGGATCCAGATGTCGCAGTCGACGCCGACGATGGCGTCGCGCGACAGCTTCTCACCGCTGCCGTGATCGGCGAGCGGCCTGCCGGTGCGCTTCAGGGCGATCAGCGCCGCGATGTCCAGGCCCTTCGGATCGACCAGGGTGCCTTGCGAATCGGCGGCGGCGACGAGCACTGCACCCTTCTCTGCGAGAAAGTGGGCGGCGTGCCGGCCGACCGAACCGAAGCCCTGTACCGCGACCCGAGCACCTTCGAGGTCGAGGTCGCAGAAGTCTTTCGCCACTTCCGTTGCGACGGCGAGTCCGAATCCTGTGGCGCCGATCTCGTCGAGCGGAATTCCGCCGAGGGCGGCCGGCAGGCCGACGCAGCGGCCGATCTCGTCGTAGACCCAGGCCATGCAGCTCTCGTCGGTGCCCATGTCAGGGCCGGCGATATAATCCGTCACATCGGCGATGGCGCCGGCGAAGGCGCGCAGCAGCTTCTGCTTGCCGTCAGCCGGCTGGCGGGGGTCGGCAAAGATGACCGCCTTGCCGCCGCCGTGGCGCAGGCCGGCGGCGGCATTCTTCAGGGTCATCGCGCGGGCGAGCCGGAAGCACTCTTCCGTGCTGACATCGGGGGCCATGCGCACGCCGCCGATGGCCGGACCGCAGGCGACGTTGTCAACCACAAGCACGGACCTGAGCCCGCTATGCGTCTCGGTGATGTGGATGACCTTGGCCGGCCCCAGGTCGTCGCGAAAACGGAAGACGTCCTCCATCGATCTGCTCCTCAGTTCATACCGGCTTCTCGAGGTCGCCGACGACCGCGGCGAGGAAGCGCGAAGCCTCGCCGCCCATGACCGCGCGGTGGTCGAAGGTCAGTGACAGCGGCAGCACGCGGCCTGCGGCGACCCGCCCGCGCTCGACCACCGCACGCTCGGAGATGCGCCCGGCGCCGAGAATGGCGACCTGCGGCGGCAGCACCACCAGCGCGGCATGGCGGCCGCCGAACATGCCGAAGTTGGAAAGGGTGATCGTCTGCCCGCGCAGTTCCTCGGGGGGCACGCTGCGGGCGTGCACGTCGGCCTTCATGCGTTCCAGGCCGCGGCGCAGGTCGGCTGCCTCGCGACCGCCGACGTCGCGCAGCACCGGCACGAAGAGGCCGTCGGGCGTGTCCATGGCAATGCCGAGGTCGACCTTCTCGTGCAGGCGGCGGCCTTGGTCGCGGCCGAGGAACCAGGCATTCAGGGACGGCTCGGCCCTGCAGGCGGCGACGATGGCGCGCACCAGACGCAGGGTGACGTCACTGGCGGGCGGCCAGTCGTGGATGTCGGCTTCTTCCGTCACGGTGGCGGGCACCACCTCGGCGTGAGCGCGCGCCATGTTGAGCGCCATGGCCCGGCGCACGCCGCGCAGGGGCTGCAGCGGACCGGCCCCGGCTAGCGCCGCCGCGGCGCGCTCCACGTCGCCGGCGAGGACGGCGCCGTCAGGCCCGCTGGCGGCGACGGCCGCGAGGTCGATATCCAGGCGCCGGGCGAGCGCGCGCACGGCGGGGGCGGCTTTCACGCGGCCGCCGGGCGGTGGCGGCGGCGCAGCAGGCCCGGGCCCCGCGGCGGCCGGCTTCCGGTCCGCCTCTTCCGGGCCCGCCTCTTCCGCGATCGTGCCGACCACGGTTCCCTTGTCCTTGGCGCCCGACGCCTCGAACTCGACCAGCGGCGCGCCGATCTTCACGATGTCGCCGGGCGCGCCGAAGAGGCGCGCGATGCGGCCGGGCTGGGGCGCCGGCACCTCGACCACGGCCTTGTCGGTCTCCACCGAGACCAGCGGCTGGTGGTCGCCGACGCCGACGTGCCAGGCGACGATCTCCGCGTCCTGCAGGCCTTCGCCGAGATCGGGCAGGTTGAAGGTCGTCATGTGTAGGCCAGCACCGCGCGGACTTCGCGCAGGACCCGTTCCTCGGACGGCATGTAGTGGTCCTCCAGGCGGTAGAGCGGCATCACCGTATCGTAGCCGGCGACGCGGCGCACGGGGGCGAGGAGCCCGGTGAGGCCGCGGTCGGCGAGGCCCGCGGCGATCTCCGCGCCGTGGCCGCCGCTGAGCGGCGCTTCCTGCACGATGACGCAGCGCCCCGTGCGCTCGACCGAGGCCAGGATCGTTTCCATGTCGAGCGGCTTCAGGGTCGCCACGTCGATCACTTCAGCCTCGATACCCTCGGCGGCCAGCGCCTCGGCGGCCGCCAGGGTTTCCTTCAGCATGGCGCCCCAGGAGACGAGGGTGACGTCGCGGCCCTCGCGCAGCGTGAAGCAGCGGTCGAGCGGCAGCGCCTTGCCGTCGTCGACGACCTCTTCCCTGGCCGCGCGGTAGATGCGCTTGGGCTCCAGAAACACGACCGGATCGGGATCGCGAAGCGCGGCCAGCAGGAGGCCGTAGGCCCGCGCCGGGGAGGAGGGAACCACAACCCTGATGCCGGGGATGTGGGCGAAGAGGGCCTCCATGCTCTCCGAGTGATGCTCCGGCGCGTGGATGCCACCGCCGTAGGGCGCGCGGATCACCATGGGGCAGGACAGCCGCCCCCGGGTGCGGTTCCGCAGGCGCCCGGCGTGGTTCACCACCTGGTCGAGGGCAGGATAGATGAAGCCCATGAACTGGAACTCGACCACCGGCCGGAACCCCTGGGCACCGAGGCCCACGGCGAGGCCGACGAAGAGCGATTCGGAGAGCGGCGTGTCGATGACGCGGCGCTCGCCGAAACGCTGCAGCAGGCCGTCGGTGGCACGGAACACGCCGCCGTCGACGCCGATATCCTCGCCCAGAAGCAGAACCGTCTCGTCCTCCGCCATGGCGCGCGCGAGCGCCGTGCGGACCGCCTCGACCAGGGTCACCGTGCTCATGAGCTCTCGTCCCCGGCCACTTCGGCGCGCTGATCGGCCAGTGCCGGCGGCAGCGTGGCGTAGAGGTGGTCAAACATGGCGGCCGGCGGCAGCGGCGGCGTTGCCAGGTATTCCTCGACCGAGGCTTCTGCCCGCGCCGTGCAGTCGGCGATCAGTGCCTCTTCCTCGGCCTTGGTCCAACGCCCCGCCTCGCTCAGGTAGCGGCGCAGGCGGGCGATGGGATCCTCCTTCCAGCGCGCGCTGACCTCGGCGTCATCGCGATAGCGGCTGGCGTCGTCCGCCGTGGTGTGGTCGCTCAAGCGATAGGTGAGGGCCTCGACCAGCGTCGGCCCGGCGCCGGCGCGCGCCCTCTCGATTGCCTCGCCCACGACATGGCGCACGGCGACGACGTCGTTGCCGTCGACCTGGCTGCCCGGCATGCCGGCGGCGATGGCCTTCTGCGCCAGGGTTTCCGCCGCGGTCTGCCGGGTGCGGGGCACCGAGATGGCCCACTGGTTGTTGTTGACGACAAAGACCGCCGGCAAGGCGTGGAGGGCGGCGAAGTTCAGCGCCTCGTAGACATCGCCCCGCGAGGTCGCGCCGTCGCCGACGACGCAGACGGCGACCCGCGGCTCGCCGCGCAGCTTGAAGGCCAGGGCGACGCCGGCGGCGTGCGGTGCCTGGGTGCCGACGGGAACGCAGACCGGAAAGTCGGCGCGCGGGCCGGCGAAGTCGCTGCCGCGTTCGTCCCCGCCCCAGTAGAGCAGCAGCTCCGTCATGGTGACGCCGCGCAGAAACTGAGCGCCCTGCTCACGGAAGGAAGGAAGCAGCACGTCCTCGGGGCGCATGGCAGCACCGAGACCCACGGCCGCGGCCTCCTGGCCCAGGGAGGAGGCGAAGGTGCCGAGCCGTCCGGTGCGCTGCAGGGAGACCGCCTTGGCATCGAAGGTACGGGTCAGCACCATGGCCCTGTAGAGGTCCACCAGCACGGCCCTGTCCTCGGCGAAGGCAGGCAGAGGCTGCGTCGCCCGGCCTTCCGCATCGAGAAGGCGGGTGCAGCCAATGGTGAAGCGGGCGACCTCGGTCATGACCGGCCGCCGGGCCATGGCGCGCCAGCGCGATGGCGGCAATGAACGGCAGCCGGCATTTTCGGTGTCCTCCGCGCAACTGAGCCAATGCGGAATGCTAGGCAGTGACCGCCTCGCCGACCTTGATGTGCGTCAAGGGCCGGTAGAGGGAGGCTTAACGGCGCTCGACGCGGAATACCAGGTTGCCCAGGCGCAGCTCGGCGCCCGGGCGCAGAGGTTCGGCGCCGTCTTCCGGATTGACGGACTTGGCGTCCACCGCCGTACCGCTGCGCGAGTGCAAGTCGCGCACGCCCAGGGCGTCGCCGAGGGGGACCAGTTCCGCATGGCGGTGATCGATGCCGTCGGCGGCAAGGCGGCGGTCGCAGGCGGCGTCGCTGCCGATCACCAGGCCCTGCGGCGCCCGGCGCAGGTCGTCCTCGTCGATGACGATGTCGATCGGACGGCCGCCCGCGGCGTCGTCGCAGTGCAGCCGCCAGGTGACCTTGTGCGGCTCGCCCCGGCTGCGCGGATGAAAGATCAGGTGGCCCAGCGCGCGCGCGCCGTTGCGTGCCGAGTGTCCGCCGACCACAACCACGTGCACCACCCGGCGCGGCCAATGCCGGACCAGCAGCAGGGCGAGGACGATGAGGGCCGCGACAGTCCCGGCGGCGTACCAGGGATAGTTGGTCGAGGCGACGCCGAAGAAGACGCGGCAGACCTTCGGCGAGCCGTTGTAGGGCACCTCGAGCGACTGCAGCTTCTCTGTCAGGACGGAGATGTGCGAGGCGAAGAAGACGCCCTGGATGACGTCGTAGATGAAGGGCAGGCCGGTCGGTGTGATCACCATGGCCATCTCGCGCTCGGTGTTGAGCCCGACCACCTGGCCGCAGGGATTGATCACCGGGCCGCCGCTGCTGCCCGGATTGGTCGCCGCCGAATGCTGGATGATGCGGATGCGGGCGCTGTCGGCGGTCCAGGCGCCGACGAAGAGACGGTTGACCAGGCCGGCGGTGAAGCTGGTCTCGGCCTCGCCGCCCAGGCGTTCGCCGGCGCCGGGATAGCCGACCGCGAAGACCTCCATGCCCTGCGGCGGGCTGTCGAGATCGGCCTCGCTGAGCAGCGCCGGCGGGCGGTCCAATCCCTCGACCTTGAGGACCGCGAGGTCTTCCTCGGGGAAGGCGCCGACCAGCGTCGCGCCGAGGCGCGTGTCCGCGGTCGCCCCGCTCTGCAGGACAAAGACCTGCCATTCCGCTTCGACGTGCGGCCGGATCACATGGTAGGCCGTCGCAACGTGACCCTGGGCGCTGACCACGAAGCCGCTGCCGCCGATCTGGCGGCCGTCCGATTCGACCAGGATGCGGACCATGCTGGGGGCGATGTGGCGGGCGACGGAGGTCGGCTCGATGGCCTCTGCCGGCGCCGACGCAAGCAGGCAGCCGAGGGCCAGGGCAAGGTATGGTGGGCGGCGGGACATGACGCCCATTCTACGGTAGGCAAACGCAAAAGGCGAACGGCCCGGCAGGTAACGGCAGCGTCACGGCCCCGGCAGGCCCGCGCCGCCGTCAGGTTTTCGCGGCCGTGGCGCCGAGGGGCTGAATGAGACCGGAGTCGATCAGGGCGCGGTTCTGCGAGCGCGCCGCGCGGATGCGCGCGAGGGCGCCCTGGTGGAGCGCCTCCCGCGATACCTGCAGCTGCGCCAGCCCTTCGTCCTGGGCCGCCGTGCCGACGGCGGCGGCGATCGCGGCGGCCACCGCTGCGTCGTCGCAGCGCGGCAGGATGGCGTCCGCGGCGAGTCCGCGCCGGCGCGCCGAGGCGGCCAGCGACTCGGCCGCGGCGAGCGCCATGGCGTCGCTGATCCGCCGGGCGCGCACGTCCAGCACGCCGCGGAAGAGGGCCGGGAAAACCAGCGAGTTGTTCACCTGATTGGGGAAGTCGCTGCGCCCGGTGGCGACGACGCGCGCGCCGGCCTCGCGCGCGGCATCCGGCCAGATCTCCGGCACCGGGTTGGCGCAGGCGAAGACGATGGCGTCGCGCGCCATGCCCCGGACCGCCGCCGCCGGGATGGTGTCGGGCCCGGGCGCGGAAAAGGCGAGGCAGACATCGGCGCCGGCCAGGGCCTCGGCGATGCCGCCCTCGGCGCAGTCCGGATTGGTCTCGCAGCAGACCTGCCATTTCTCGATGAGGGTTTCCTGCTGACGCTTCAGGTCCTCGCGCTTGCCGTGCAGCAGGCCCCGGCTGTCGCAGGCAAGGATGGCTTCCGGCGCGATCCCCTGGGACTTCAAGAGGCGGTAGACCGCCATGTTGGCGGCGCCGATGCCGACAAGCGCGATGCGGACGTTGCCGAGGCGCTTGCCGACCACTTCCAGGGCCGACAGCAGGCCGGCAAGCACGGCGGTCGCCGTGCCCTGCTGGTCGTCGTGCCATACCGGGATCGGCAAATCCGCGCGCAGGGCGTCGAGGACGCGAAAGCACTTGGGCGTCGCGATGTCCTCCAGGTTCACCGCGCCGAAGGAGGGGGCGAGGGCGGTGACGATGTCGACGATGCGCTCGGCGCCGGTCACCTCGAGGCAGAGCGGGACGGCATCGACCCCGCCGAAATGCTTGAACAGGACCGCCTTGCCCTCCATCACCGGCAGGGCGGCCTCGGCGCCGATGTTGCCGAGCCCGAGCACGCGGCTGCCGTCGGAGACGATGGCGACGGTGTTCGCGCGGTTGGTCAGCTCGTAAGCCTGGTCGCGATCCGCGGCGATGGCGCGGCTCGCCGCCGCGACGCCCGGCGTGTACCAGATGGCGAGATCGGCGAAGTCCGTCATCGGCACCTTGGCCGCCGTCTGCAGCTTGCCGCGGTAGCGCCGGTGCAGCTCCACCGCGCGGTCGGCGGCGTCGGCCGCGGGGGCGGGGCGGTCTTTCACCCCGCCTAGAATCCCTTCTGCTTGGTCGGTGCCGAATGCTCGACGTCGACACCGCCGGTCAGGCGGTCGAGCGCGCGGATGACGCGGTGGACCATCGGCGGCCCGTCCTTCATGCCCTCTTCCTCGGCGACCGCCACTTCGCTGGCATCGTAGGACCAGCGGCGCAGCACCTCGATCTTCTGCTCCCGGGTCAGGCTGTCGCTGGTAAGGACATCCTCCGGCTGCGCGAAGACCGATTCCGGATCAAGGAGGGCCCGCTGATAGTCGTCGGCTTCGCTCATTGCGTTTCCTTTCTTCTGCCATGCGGCAGCGGACTACATCGCCATTTCCGGCGCCGCCGGCGCGCGCGGCTCCGGCTCGGGAATCTCGGTCATCGTCGCTTCCGTAAGCAGCAGGACGCTGGCGACGGAAACCGCGTTCTCGAGGGCGACACGCACCACCTTGGTGGGGTCGAGGATGCCGGCCTCGACAAGATCGATGTATTCCTTCTTGGCGGCATCAAAGCCGACGTTGCCCGTCGACTCCATCATCTTCGATACCACCACGCCGCCGTCAACGGCGGAATTCTCGGCAATCTGGCGGGTCGGCGCGCTGAGCGCGCGGCGCAGGATCTCCAGGCCGGTCTTTTCGTCGCCGGCGGCCGACTTCTCCTCGGCCTCGATGGCTTCCATGCAGCGCAGCAGGGCCAGTCCGCCGCCGGGCACCACGCCCTCGGCGACGGCGGCCTTGGTGGCGCTGATGGCGTCGTCCAGCGCCTCCTTGCGGCTCTTCATTTCCGCCTCGGAAGGCGCGCCGACCCTGATGACGGCGACCCCGCCAGACAGCTTGGCGAGGCGCTCCTCCAGCTTCTCGCGGTCGTAGTCGCTTGTCGTCTGGTCGATCTGCGCGCGGATCTGGGCGACGCGCCCGGCAATCTTCTGCTTGTCGCCGCGTCCACCGACGATGGTGGTGTGCTCGCGGTCGACGACGACGCGGTCGGCGCGACCGAGTTCCTCCAGCTGCGCGTTCTCCAGCTTCAGGCCGAGTTCCTCGGAGATCACACGCCCGCCGGTCAGCACCGCGATGTCCTCCAGCATCGCCTTGCGGCGGTCGCCGAAACCAGGCGCCTTCACGGCCACGCAGCGCAGCATCCCGCGCAGGGTGTTCACGATGAGGGTCGCCAGCGCCTCGCCTTCAACGTCCTCGGCGACGAGCAGCAGCGGCCGGGCGTTCTTGGCCGCCTGCTCCAGCAGGGGGATCATGTCCTTCAGGGCGCCGATCTTGCGGTCGCAGAGCACGATGCCGACGTCCTCGTGGACCGCCTCCATCTTCTCGGGGTCGGTGACGAAATAGGGCGAGATGTAGCCACGGTCGAACTGCATGCCTTCGACCACTTCGAGCACGGTTTCGGTGGTCTTGGACTCCTCCAGCGTGATGACACCCTCGTCGCCGATCTTCTCCATGGCTTCTGCCACCAGCTCTCCGATGGCGGCGTCGTTGTGCGCGGAGATGGCGGCGACCTGGGCCTTCTCGGTGCGCGCGCCGACCGGGCGGGAGAGGCTGCGAAGGCGCTCCACCGCCACCTTCAGGCCGCGGTCGAGACCGCGCTTGATGTCGATGGCGCTGGCGCCGGCGACGACGTTGCGCACGCCGTCGGCGAAGATCGCGTGGGCCAGGATGGTGGAGGTACTGGTGCCGTCGCCGACCGCCTCGCCGGTGCGCTCGGCCGCCTGGCGCAACATCTGGGCGCCGAGGTTCTGCTCCGGATCCTTCAGGTCGAGTTCCTTGGCGATGGTGACCCCGTCGTTGCACACCAGGGGCGCGCCCCATTTGCGCTGGATGAGGACCGACTTGGACTTGGGACCGAGGGTCACCCGGACGGCATCGGCCAGGGCCGTCGCGCCGGCGAGAACCTTCTCGCGGGCGGCGGAATGGAAGAGGACCTGCTTGTGCGCCATGGTTTTCGAACCCCGGAAATGCGGCGGTTACTTAACGGTCAGACAGCTGCAGTCGACGGCCTGCGCGACCTTGTGCGAGACGCTGCCGAGCAGAAGGCCACTGAGATCGCCGAGGCCGCGCCGGCCCATGACCACGAGATCGATCCCGTTCTTCCTGGCGACATCGACGATCACGCGGGTGGGGTCGCCGCTTTCCAGCAGCGTCGTGACGTCCGCAGCGCCGGCTTCGAGCGCCTGCTCCTGCGCCTTGGCGAGAATCTCGCGGCCCATGGATTCGATGACGTCGTGCTCGGTCACCCGGATGTGTTCCAGCTCGTTGTAAGCCTTGAGCTCGCGCGGCACCTGCTCGCCGCCGGGGCGGCTCAGCACATGGATCAGGGTCAGCTTGGCGCCGACATGCCCGGCGATGTCGCCGGCCGCGGCGACGGCGCGGCGGGCGTGCTCCGACCCGTCGACGGCGACCAAAAGGTTCCTGAACATCCCGGGTCTCCAATCAAAATGGGGCCCCCGCGAAGGGGCGCCGACCATCTAAGGACCGCTGGCCGCGGCGAGCCATGACCTGGATCAAGCGGGAAGCAGCGCGCGGACCGGCGGTCAGCCCGCCTCGGGCGTAATCTCCCGCGCGAGGCGGGTCAGCGCCGCGGACACGGTCACCGGGTAGGCCGGCGCCGCGGGCAGCGCCGCGAGCGCCGCCGGCAGGTGGGCGAGCCGTTCGAGGGTGGCCGCGCGGATGTCGTCGAGCGACGGCAGCGCCGCGATGCAGCGCCCGCCGCGCATCACCGGTTGCAGCAGCGCCGTTCCCTCCTGGGAATCGTCGATCAGGGTCAGGACGTCGCCCCGGGGCCGGCCCGCGTCGTCGTAGCGGCGGTAGACCTGCTTGCGGCCGGGCCAGGTCGCCTTGCCCTCCGAGAGCTTGCGGCGGGCGCGCCCGGCATACTCCTGCAGCTTGTAGGCGCAGTCGAGCGCGGGGGCGTCCTGCGCGGTGGTGAGGGCGGTGCCGATGCCGAAGCCGTCGATCGGCGCGCCTTCGGCCGCCAGCCGCGCCACCTGCTGCTCTTCCAGGCCGCCGCTGGCGAAGATCTGCACCGCGGCGAGGCCGCCGGCGTCGAGGATCACGCGGACCTTGCGCGCATGGGCGCCGAGGTCGCCGCTGTCGAGGCGCACGCCGCTGAGGGCAATGCCTTCGGCGGCCAGTTCGGGCGCTAGGGCGACGACCTTCTGCGCCGCGGCCTCGGTATCGTAGGTGTCGAGCAGCAGCACGAGATGGTCCGGCCGCGCCCGCGCGAAGTGGCGGAAGGCCTCGACCTCGTCGTCGTGGGCCTGCACGAAGGAATGCGCCATGGTGCCGCTGATGGGAATGCCGTAGCGCCGCCCGGCCTCGACCGTGGCGGTGCCGTCGAAGCCGGCGAGGTAGGCGGCGCGGGCGGCGAGCAGTCCCGCTTCGGCACCGTGCGCCCGGCGCAGCCCGAAGTCGATCAGCCGCCGCTCGCCGGCGGCGAGACGCAGCCGCGCCGCCTTTGACGCGATGACCGTCTGAAAGTGCATGAGGTTCATGATGCGGGTTTCCATGAGCTGCGCCTGCGGCAGCGGCGCGACGACGCGCAGCAGCGGCTCGTCGGGAAAGACGATCTCGCCTTCCGCCACGGCGTCGACGTCGCCGGTGAAGCGGAAGCCGGCAAGGTGCTGCAGGAAAGCCGGGGAGAAGCGGTGTTCGGTCTCCAGCCATGCCAGTTCCGCATCGGAGAAGGCGGCGCCTTCCAGGAATTCGACCACCTGCGCGAGGCCGGCGGCGACCAGGAAGTTGCGCGCCGGCGGCAGCTTGCGCACGAAGAGCTCGAAGACGGCGGTCTGCGTCATGCCGGCCTCTTCGTAGGCCTGCATCATGTTCAGCTGGTAGAGGTCGGTCAGCAGCAGGCCCGGCGCCTCGCTCATGGCGGCCGCCTCAGTGCGAGCCGGCTTCGCCTTCGGAGAGCCGCAGGACTTCGCGGCCCAGCACCTCCACCTCTGCCTTGATCTGGTCGATCTGGCGCCCCTGAGAGGCAACGACCTCACTGAGATCGTTGATGGTTTTCTCGTTGAAGGCGATCTGGGCCTCAAGGTCGCCGATGGTGCTGTCTTTTTTCGCCATAACGCATGCTCCCGAGTCTGTGGTGGCCGCCAGCCTGGCAGGCCCGCGGCCGTGCTGCATTGATCTATCTTAGGCTGCGCAGCCAGACGTCAAGCCGGCGGCGGCGACTCCTCACGGCCATGCAGGCGAGTGATGCTCCGGACGGTGCGCAGGACCTCCTCGTCTGACAGCGGCGGGCGGCAGCGCAGGCGGTTCCAGCAAAGCAGCATCTCGCTGACGACATCGGGGTCGACCTCGTGCCACAGCAGGTGGCCGGCCAGGGAAGCGATGGTGCTGTTGCGCTGGCCCTCGGGGACACCCGCCGCGACGAGGTCGCGCCAGTAAGTGAGCGGATGGCCCTGGCGGGCGCCGCGGGCGGTTACCTCGACCCGCAGGCGGTCCGGCAGGGGCGCGGGGTCCGCGCGGTCGGGCCCGCGCCCGGGGGCCCAGGCGTAGCGCCGCCCGGAGGGATGCAGCGAGGGCGGCACGACAACCAGCCCGCCGTCGCCGCGCAGATCGATGCCGGGCCGCAGCCCGGTGCGGTTTCTCACCGTGCGGCCGGGCCAGGCGAAGTAGAGATGCCGCCCGCCGCCACCGGTTTCGGCCTCCAGGGTGCTGGGGATCGGCCCGATGTCGTCCGCCAGAAGTTTCAGCGCCGCCTCGCCGCCATGGCGCGGGTCGATGTCCAGTACGATGAAGTTCGAGATGGCACCGGTCACCACGGCCAGGTTGGCGTCGGGCCACTGACGGAACCAGCCGCGTATCTCCTCCGCCCCGGCGCGCCGGTGCTGGAACTCCGCCCAGGGGATCAGCGGCTGCTTGCCGCGCGGCGCCACCGGCACGACGGACCAGCGCCGCTCGGCGTAGGCGAGGGCGGCGTCGAGCAAGGTGGCTGGCTGTGCCATCATGACCTCGGCTTGATCTGGATTAAGGACAGCGGGCAAGGCCTCGCCGAGGCTCACCATAGGCGCCGGCCCGGCGCCGGTGAAGAGGAACCACGGTATGACGATGTTTCGCGACCGCAAGGAGGCCGGCAAGCGCCTGGCCAAGCGGCTTGAGCATCTGGCCGAAGAGCGGCCGGTGGTGCTCGCCCTGCCGCGCGGTGGCGTGCCGGTCGCCGCGGAGATCGCCCGGCGCCTGGCAGCGCCCCTGGACCTGATCCTCGCGCGCAAGATCGGCGCTCCCGACCAGCCGGAGCTGGCCATCGGGGCTGTCGCGCTGTGGGGCGACGGCACGGAGAACGCCGGAACGGTCCTGAACCGTGAGATCATCGCCGAATTGCAGCTGCCCGAAGCGGCCGTCGCCCGGCTGCGGGCGAAGACGCTGCGCGAGCTGGCCGCGCGGGCGGCGCGCTACAAGACGGAGCGACCGCCAAGCGTGCAGGGCCGCTGCGCTATCCTGGTCGACGACGGCATCGCCACCGGCGCCACCGTCGAAGCGGCCCTGCAGATGCTGCGCGCGCAAGAGCCGGCCCGCGTCGTGCTGGCCGTGCCGGTGGCGGCACAGGATACCGCTGAGCGCCTGGCGGCGCTGGCAGACGAGTTCGTCTGCCTGACGGCGCCGCGCCACTTCCTTGCCATCGGCGCCTTCTACGCCGACTTCACCCAGGTCGAGGACGCGGAGGTCTCGCGCCTGCTGGCGGAGGCGAAGGCACGAGCGGCAGGCACCGGGTCCTGACGCAGTGGCGGCGGGCCGGCCTGTCAACCGCCCTGCGGCGGCAGGTCGGTCTGCAACACGATGGGGAGGCGCGCGAACTCGAGGATGCGCTCGACGTCGCCGGGGGCAAAGCAGGCAGCGTCGGCCGGCAGCACGAGCAGCCCCCTGTCGGCTTCGCAGAGACGGTGCAGGAGGCCGGCGTTACCGCGCGGGGTCGAGAAACGCAGAAGGGGCAGCGCCCGCGTGCCGGCGGCGGCGCGCAGACGGCGTTCGAGTTCTGCTTCCTGGCCGACCGCCGCGCCGAGCAGCATGACCTCCAGAGGTTCGCCGCGCGCGCGGGCGAGGTTCACGGCAATCTCCAGCATGGCCTCGGCCGCGGGGGAGGCGTCGTAGGGCAGCAGCACCGGGCCGGGCTGCGCGCGCGGCAGCTTGCTCGGCAGCAGCAGCGGCCCCGGCGCGCGCGCCGCGATGAGACGCAGCCGCCGGCTGAGGCGCCCCGGTCCCAGCGCGCCGAAACCGCGTGCCATGGCGATGATGTCGCCGTGGGCGGCGGCCAGCAGGATCGCCTCCTCGCCGCGCCCCTGGGTGACGCGGAACGACCAGGAAAGACGATGCAGGGCCGCCTGGCGGGCGAGGGCGGCGCGTGCGAGCCCGGCCTGGGCGCGCAGGTCCTGCAGCAACTGCTCCGGCGCCAGCGTCCGGCTCATGGCCCGGGCGAGCTGGACCTCGCGGGCAAAGGGCAGCCCGGCGAGACGCAACAGATCCTCGTCCTCGATGAAGAGACCGGTCAGCTCGCAGGCCTGAGCCGCGGCGATGCCGGCGGCGGTCTCCAGGATGGCGCTGGCGGAGGCCGCGCTGTCGAGGGCGACGAGAACGCGGCGGAAAGCCGCCGTCTCCTCAGAGGCCGGCATCTTTGTCCTCCGCCTTGCCGGCTTCGCCCTGGCTCACCGCGAAGCGGTGCCTGGCCTCGGCGAAGGCGGCGAGGCGGTCCTCGACCAGACGGTTGATGGAGTCGTCGGGGAAGAGACCGTCGGCCCCGCGGGTCCCCGCCGCCCGGCCGGTCAGCAACTCGATCCCTTCGTCGATGGTTTCGACCGGGTAGATGCTGAAGTGACCGGCCTCGACGGCCTCGACCACCTCCCGGCGCAGCATCAGGTGCTTGCGGTTGACGGCGGGGATCAGCACGCCCTGATCTCCGTTCAGCCCGCGCTGCTTGCAGATGTCGAAGAAGCCCTCGATCTTCTCGTTGACGCCGCCGATCGCCTGCACGCGGCCGTTCTGGTTCACCGAGCCGGTGACCGCGAGGTTCTGGCGGATCGCCACGCCGGAAAGCGCCGAGAGCAGGGCGTAGAGCTCGGCGCTGGAGGCGCTGTCACCCTCGACCCCGCCGTAGGACTGTTCGAACACCAGGCTGGCGGCGAGGGAGAGCGGCCTGTCGGCGGCAAAATGGCTGGCCAGATAGGCGGAGAGGATGAGCACGCCCTTGGAATGCAGCGGCCCGCCCAGTTCGACCTCGCGCTCGATGTCGATCACCTTGCCGGCGCCCATGCGCACGCGCGCGGTGATGCGGCTGGGCCGGCCGAAGGCGAAGGACCCCAGCTGCAGCACGCTGAGCCCGTTGACCTGGCCGACTTCCGCGCCTTCGGTGTCGATCAGCAGGAAGCCGCGCTGGATCATCTCGTAGCTGCGCTCGCGCAGGCGGTCGGCGCGGCGAATCTGGGCATCGATGGCCTGCTGCACGTGATCGGCGCCCGTCGTCCTGGCGTCGGCCTGAGCGGCGAAGAAATCGGCCTCGCGGAGGAGATCGCAGATCGCCTGCAGATCGAGGGAGAGCCTCTCCGCGTCGCCGGCGAGCCGGGCGCTGTGCTCGACAATACGCGCGATCGCAGCGCGGTTGAGCGGGCGCAGCTTGTCGTTGCGCGCCATGGTGGCGAGCTGGCGCGCAAAGAGCATCTCTTTGCCGTCGCCGCGCGGCATTTCGTTGTCGAAGTCGGCGGCGACCTTGAACAGCGTGGGGAATTCCGGGTCGTACATGCTGAGCAGGTAGTAGTGCAGCGGCTCGCCGCAGAGCACCACCTTCAGGCCGAGGGGAATATCGGCGGGTTCGAGGGACACCGTGCTGACCAGGCTCAGCATCTGCCCGGCGGACTCGATGCGGACCTTGCCTCCCTTGAGGGCGCGCTTCAGGGCGTCCCAGGAGAACGGCTGGGTGATCACCTTCAGCAGGTCGAGAATCAGATAGCCGCCATTGGCGCGGTGCAGGGCGCCGGCCTTGATGAGGGTGAAATCGGTCACCAGCGCACCCATTTCGGAGATGTGCTCGACCCGGCCGATGAGGTTGGAGAGGGTCGGGTTGTCCTCGAGAACAACGGGCGCACCTTCGTCTCCCTCGCTGCTGACGAGGAGATTCACCGCATAGCGCTTGAAGCCGTTTCCTGGCCCATGCGACGGGCCGAGCGCCTCGGCCAGCGGACCGGGCCGCTCGCCGGCAGTCTCCTGCAGCAGCAGGCCATGGACATTGTCGAGCAGGTCTTCGCGGACCTGTTCGAGGTGCTCGCCGATACCGGGAAGATCGCCGAAACTTGCGTTCAAGCGGTCGATCGGCTGGTCGATGGTCTGCGCCGTGACCTCCCGGTTGAGTTCGCGCAGGGCATCGCGGTGTTCCATCGCCCAGGTCGGGATGCGCCGCACGGTTTCCTCCAGTTCGTGCTGCAGCAGCTCGATTTCCTTCTGGATGCGCTGGCGCTCTTCCAGGGGCAGGGCGTTGAACACCTTGGGTTCCATCACCTGGCCGTCGGCCATGGGCGCGAAGGCAAAGCCCAGAGGTGTGCGCACCAGGGCGATGTTCTTTTCCTCGGCCTTCTCGCGCAGCACCTGAAACACCTTCTCCTGGCGCTCGCTGGCGGCGTCTTCCAGCGCCTGGCGGCGGTTGCGGTAGTCTTCGCTCTCGAAGGCGGCCGGCACGGCGGTGCGCAGCTCGTCCACCAGCTTGCGCATGGCCTCCTGCAGGGCGCGGCCGCGACCGCTGGGGAGGCTCAGGGCCTTGGGCTGATGCGGCGTGGTGAAGTTGTTGAGATAGACCCAGTCCGGCGGCACCGCCTCCTGCTTCGCCTTCTGCCCGAGGATCTTCGCGACGGTGGTGTGCCTGCCGGTGCCGGGGGCGCCGAGGACGAAGAGATTGTAGCCCTCCTGCCCGATGGCGGCGCCGAAGCGGATCGCCTCCAAGGCACGGTCCTGACCGACGACCTCGTCAAGATCCTTGAGATCGTCCGTCGTCTCGAAGTCGAACTGGGTGGCATCGCAGCGCGTATAGAGCTGCTCTGCCGCAAGCGGAGAGAGGGCCATTAGGGTTCCTACCCGGAAAATGCTATTCTACTTGTTCCAGCATGCCGCGCGAGCGGATTGGGGCCTTGACCTATATCATGGTCCGAAGGTGCCGGCTGGTCGAGGCTGCCTATGCACCTGTAGTTGATATAGCGGTACGAGGCGGGCCCCCCATGGAGATCATCCAAAAGACAGATCCGGCCCTGCTGCGGCGCGCCAACCTGCGCGACTATGCGGCGACCTGCGCCGGTTTTTCCTGGGAGGCGGCCCGCGCGGAACTCGAAGGCCTGCCGGGCGGCGGCCTCAACATCGCTCACGAGGCGGTGGACCGCTACGTCGCGCAGGGCCAGGGCGGCAAGACGGCATTGCTCTGGCTCGGCAAGGACGGCAGCCGCCGCGACCTGACCTATGGCGACCTGGCGGCGGCGAGCAACCGCTTCGCCAACGTGCTGACGTCGCTCGGCGTCGGGCGCGGCGACGCGGTCTTCGGCCTCATGGGCCGGCGGCCGGAACTCTACCAGGCCGCGCTCGGCATCCTGAAGAACGGCAGCGTCTTCTCGCCGCTGTTCTCCGCCTTCGGGCCGGAGCCGCTGAAGGCCCGCATGTCCATCGGCCGGGCCCGCGCGCTGGTCACCACGGACGCGCTCTACAATCGCAAAGTCGCGGGCTGGCGCGGTGAGCTGCCCGATCTCGACCACGTGCTGCTGGTACGCACGACCGACAAGCCGCTGCCGGAGGGTTGCGTCGATCTGACGGCGGCGATGGCGGAGGCCTCCGAGGACTTCACCGTCGCGGAGACCGGACCGGAAGACCGTGCCCTGCTGCATTTCACCAGCGGCACCACCGGCAAGCCCAAGGGCGCGATCCACGTGCACGGCGCGGTGGTGGCGCACCACATCACCGGGCGTTACGCGCTGGATCTGCATCCCGATGACATCTACTGGTGCACGGCGGACCCCGGCTGGGTGACCGGCACCTCCTACGGGATCATCGCGCCGCTGACCAACGGCTGTACCATGATCGTCGACGAAGCCGAGTTCGACGTGGAACGCTGGTACGGAATCATCCAGGACCACAAGGTGACGGTGTGGTATTCGGCGCCGACGGCGATCCGCATGCTGATGCGCGCCGGCGCGGAGGTCGCCGGGAAGTTCGATCTTTCCAGCCTGTGCTTTCTCGCCAGCGTGGGCGAGCCGCTGAACCCGGAAGCGGTGGTGTGGAGCAACAAGACCTTCGGCAAGCCGTTCCACGACAACTGGTGGCAGACCGAGACCGGCGGCATCATGATCGCCAATTTCGCCGCCGAGGGCGTGAAGCCCGGCTCCATGGGCCGGCCGCTGCCCGGCATCGAGGCCGGCATCGTCGAGCGCGGCGCGGACGGCGGCATCGAAGAGATCACCAAGCCGATGGCCATGGGCGAACTCGCCCTGCGCCCCGGCTGGCCCTCCATGATGCGCGGCTACCTGGACGAGGAAGCGCGCTACAAGAAGTGCTTCGCCGACGGCTGGTACCTTTCCGGCGACCTGGCGATGCGCGATTCCGACGGCTACTACTGGTTCGTCGGGCGCGCCGACGACGTGATCAAGTCGGCCGGGCACCTGATCGGCCCCTTCGAGGTGGAAAGCGCCCTGATGGAGCACCCCGCGGTGGCGGAGGTCGGCGTCATCGGCATTCCCGACGAGACGGCGGGCGAGGTGGTGAAGGCCTTCGTCGGCCTGAAGCCGAAGTTCGAGGCCAGCGACGCGCTGCGCAAGGAGCTGCTGGGCCATGCCCGCAAGCGGCTGGGACCGGCGGTGGCGCCGCGCGACATCGCCTTTCGCAGCAACCTGCCGAAGACCCGCAGCGGCAAGATCATGCGCCGCCTGCTGAAGGCGCGCGAACTCGGCCTGCCGGAAGGCGATCT
>DAIQBR010000001.1:0-23769 GCA_036781105.1 Kiloniellaceae bacterium | reverse complement strand
CGCATGCGCTACACCTGCTGAAGGAGATGCTGCTGATCCGCCGCTTCGAGGAGAAGTGCGCCGAGCTCTACACCCAGGAGACGATCCGCGGCTTCCTGCACCTCTACATCGGCGAGGAGGCCAATGCCGTCGGCGTCATGCAGGCCCTGAAGCCCGAGGACGCCATCGTCGCCACCTACCGCGAGCACGGCCATGCCCTGGCGCGCGGCGTGTCGATGGACTCGATCATGGCGGAGATGTACGGCAAGCAGGAGGGCTGCAGCCGCGGACGCGGCGGCTCCATGCACATCTTCGATGCGGAGACCAACCTCTACGGCGGCAACGCCATCGTCGGCGGCGGCCTGCCGCTGGCGGTAGGCCTGGCGCTGGCCGACAAGCTGCAGGGGCGCGAGCGCGTCACCGCCTGCTTCTTCGGCGAGGGCGCGGTGGCCGAGGGCGAGTTCCACGAGAGCATGAACCTGGCCGCGCTGTGGCAGCTGCCGGTGCTCTTCGTCTGCGAGAACAATCTCTACGCCATGGGCTCGGCGCTGGACCTCACGGAATCGGAAACCGACATCCACAAGAAGGCCGAGAGCTACCGCATTGCCTCCCACGTCGTCGACGGCATGGACGTGGTGGCGGTGGAGGCCGCCGCGCAGACCGCGGTGGAGGCGCTGCGGCAAGAAGGCAAGCCGCAGTTCCTGGAGTGCCGCACCTACCGCTTCCGCGCCCACTCCATGTTCGATGCCCAGCTCTACCGCGAAAAGGGCGAGGTCGAGGAATGGAAGGGCAAGGGGCCCATCCTGCGCTACCAGACCTGGCTGCGCGAGACCGGCATCGCGCACGAGAGCGATTTCGAGGCCATGGAGGCGGAGATCGCCAAGGAGGTCGAGGCCTCGGTCGCCTTCGCCGAGGCAGGGACCTGGGAACCGGTCGAAAACCTGCTGACGGACACCTATGCGGCCGACGGCAGCGATGCCGCGGTCAGCGTCGGCGCCGCGCCGCCGCCGGAGATGACCTACCGCGAGGCCATGCGCGAGGCGCTGCGCGAGGCCCTGACCCAGGACGAGCGCGTGTTCCTGATGGGCGAGGACGTCGGCCACTACGGCGGCTGCTACGCGGTTTCCATGGGCCTGTTGAAGGATTTCGGGCCGGAGCGCATCCGCGATACGCCGCTGTCGGAGTCCGGCTTCACCGGCGCGGGCATCGGTGCGGCCATCAACGGCCTCAGGCCCATCGTCGAGGTGATGACGGTGAACTTCAGCCTGCTGGCCCTCGACCAGATCCTCAATTCCGCGGCAACCCTGCGCCACATGTCCGGCGGCCAGTGCGGCGTGCCGCTGGTGATCCGCATGGCGACCGGCGCCGGCAAGCAGCTGGCGGCACAGCACTCGCACAGCCTGGAAGGCTGGTTCGCGCACATCCCCGGCATCAAGATTCTGGCCCCGGCCACGGTGGCCGACGCGCGCGCCATGCTGGCCCCGGCGCTGGCCGATCCCGATCCGGTGCTGATCTTCGAAAACGTCATGCTGTACAACCGCAAGGCCGCCGAGGAGGCGGAGGTGGCGGCCTCGCCGGAAAGCGTCTGGCAGGCGGCGCTGCGCCGGACCGGCAAGGACGTGACGCTGATCGCCTACGGCGGCGGGCTGTGGCGGGCGCTGGCGGCGGCGGAGGAACTGGCCGGGGAGGGGATCGAGGCGGACGTCATCGACCTGCGCGCCCTGCGCCCGCTGGACGACGCCACCATCGCCGCCTCGGTCGCCAAGACCCGCCGCGCCGTCGTCATCGACGACGGCTGGCGCAGCGGCAGCCTGGCGGCGGAGGTCTCCGCCCGCATCACGGAAAGCAGCTTTTGGTCATTGGATGCGCCGGTCGAGCGGGTCTGCGGCGCCGAGGTGCCGATCCCCTATCCGCAGCATCTGGAGCAGGCCTCGATCCCGCAGCCGGGCGAGATCGCCGCGGCGGCCAGGCGCGCGCTGCATAAGACATGAGCCCCCGGACATGAGCGACTTCCGCATGCCCTCGCTGGGCTCCGACATGGAAGCCGGAACCCTGATCGAATGGCTGAAGCAGCCCGGCGACGCGGTGCACCGCGGCGACATCGTCGCCGTGGTGGAGACGCAGAAGGGCGCCATCGAGATCGAGATCTTCGAGGACGGCGTCATCGAGGAACTGCTGGTCGAGGTCGGCCAGACGGTGCCGGTGGGCACCGCGCTGGCGCGCCTCAAGGGGACCGGCGAGGCGGCGGCGCCCGCGCCGGCCGCGCCTGAGCCTGAGCCTGAGCCTGAGCCTGAGCCTGAGCCCGCGCCGGCGCAAAAGCCCGAACTCGCGGCAAAGCCCGAGCCGGCACCGGAAATGCCGCTGCCGATGCCGGCGGCGGCGCCGGCCGGCACTGGCGCCGGCGCCTCTCCGGCGGCGCGCAAGCTCGCGGCGGAACGCGGCCTCGATCTCGCGGCGGTAACCGGCAGCGGGCCGGGCGGTGCCGTGGTGCTGGCCGACGTCGAAGGTACGGCCGCCACGGCGGCGCCGCAGAAGAAGCCGCGCGGGCTCGACCTCGACGAGATGCGCAAGGCGATCGCCGCGGCGATGAGCCGCTCCAAACGCGAAATCCCGCACTACTACCTGTCGCACGAGACCGACCTTGCGGTGGCGACCGCCTGGCTGGAACAGACCAACGCCGCGCGCGAGCCCGCCGGCCGCCTGCTCATGGGGGCGCTGTTCCTGAAGGCCGTCGCCCTGGCGCTCACCAAGCACAAGGGCTTCAACGGCTTCTACCGCGACGGCGCCTTCGCGCCCAGCGAAGCCATCCACGTCGGCGCCGCCGTTGCCATCCGCGGCGGCGGCCTGGTGGCGCCGGCGATCCATGACACCGACGGGCTGGAACTCGACGCCATCATGGCGCAGATGCGCGACCTGGTCGCAAGGGTGCGCGCGGGCACGCTGCGCTCTTCCGAACTGGCCGATCCGACGATCACCGTTTCCAGCCTCGGCGAGCGTGGTGTCGAGGGGATGTTTTCCATCATCTATCCGCCGCAGGTGGCGATCCTCGGCTTCGGCAAGGTGACCGAGCGGGCCGTCGCGGTGGCGGGCGACCTTGTTGCGCGTCCCGCCGTGACCGTGACGCTGGCGGGGGATCACCGCGTCAGCGACGGCCACCGCGGCGCGCTGCTTCTCAACGAGATCGACCGACTGCTGCAGGAGCCGGAAAAGCTATGACACCAGACGAAGCCCGCCGTCTGCTCTTCGAGGAGCTCGCCAACATCGCGCCGGAGTGGGACCCCGCGGAGATCGACCCCAAGGAGGACATCCGCGAGGCCATGGACGTCGATTCCATGGACATCCTCAACCTGGTGATCGCGCTCCACAAGCGCAGCGGCATCGACATTCCGGAACAGGACTACGGCAAGCTGGTCACCATAGACGGCGCCGTCGCCTACCTGGCCGCCCGCAGCAGCAGCTGAACCGCGCGCCCATGTTCACCACCTCGGCGGATGCGCCGCGCGCGGATTTCCAGCGCAACCGTCTGCTGCAGGGGCTGACCGCCGGCTATGTCGCGTGGTGGCTGCTGCTCGCCGTCGCGCCCTATGACCGCTTTGACTGGCTGCTGGAGAACCTGCTGGTCTTCGGCTTCGTCGGCCTGCTGGCGGCGACCTACCGCCGCTTCCCGCTCTCCGATCTTTCCTACCTGCTGATCGCGGCTTTCCTGGCGCTGCATGCGGTGGGCGCCCACTACACCTACTCCAAGGCGCCCGTCGGCTGGTGGATGACGGAGCTGCTGGGCTGGGAGCGCAACCACTTCGACCGGGTGGTGCACTTCCTCTTCGGGCTGCTCTGCGCCTATCCCCTGCGCGAGACGGTGATGCGCGGCACGGGTGGTACCGGGTGGCACGCCGGCCTGCTGGCCTTCGCCGTGGTGCTGGCCTTTTCCAGCGGTTACGAGATGCTGGAATGGGGCGCGGCCATGCTGCTCGATCCCGAGGCGGCGATGGCCTTCCTCGGCACCCAGGGCGACGTCTTCGACGCCCAGAAGGACACCACGCTCGCCGCCGCCGGCGCGCTGCTCAGCCTGGCCGCCCTGCCGCTGCTCGAGCGACGGCGGCGCTGAGGGGGAGGCGGCCCTGGCGGCGCTGCACCCCTTCCTCGTCGATCTTACTCGTTCTCTCTCGTGCTGCTGCCGGCACCGGGTGGGGAGCTCTCTGCGTGCCCGCTCATGCTCTTAGTTCGCCGGGGCCGTCGCCGCGCCGTTCACCGCGCCGGACTGTTCGGGTTCTGTATCCGAACCGTATCGGACGTTGAAGAAGACGCTGTAGATCACCGGTACGACAAGCAGGCTGAGCACGGTGCCGAGGGCGAGGCCGAAGGCGATGATGCAGGCCATCGAGTAAAACAGCGGATCGTGAAAAACGATGAGCGGCGCCACGCCAAGGATCGTCGTTACCGCCGACATGAGGATCGGCCGGCAGCGCGAGACGGTGGCGTCGATGATGGCCTGAAAGGCCTGGGTGCCTTCCGCCCGCATGCCGTCGATGCGGTCGATCAGCACGATCCCGTTGTTGATGATGACACCGGCGAGGCTCAGCAGGCCGAGGATGGCAAAAAAGTCGAAGGGCGCGCGCATCAGCAGCAGGCCCACCATGGAGCCGGCGAAGGCCATGGGAATGGTCAGCAGGATGATGGACGGCCTGCGGAAGGAGTTGAACTGCCAGATCAGCAGCAAGACGATGAGCAGGCCACAGACCGGCAGGTTGGCGAAAAGCTTGGCGTTCGCCTCATTGCCTTCCTTGATCTCGCCGCCGATCTCGACCCGATGGCCCGGGGGGAGGTCCAGACTGTCGATGACCGGTTGCATGAGGGCGACAAGCTCCGGCGCTTTCAGATACTGGTGGCGCGCCTCGACCATCACCTGGCGCTCCTGGTTGTCGTGCGCGATGCGGCTGTACTGCCAAGTCCCCTTGATCGTGGCAATCTGAGTCAGCGGCACGTTCATCCTGCGCGCGCCGGAGTAGACATTGATGTTCCAGAGGTCGCCCACCGCCTGCCGCTCGTCGTCTTCCGCCTGCAGAATGATCGGGATGGAGAGGTCACCCTCGCGGTAGTCCGAGATCGTGGCACCGTCCAGAAAGGCGCTGAGCGAGGTGGCGACCTCCTGGGAGGACACGCCGGCGCGCCGCGCGCGCACCTGGTCGACATTCACGTCGACCCGCAGGACGCGGTTCTCCCAGTCATTCTTTACGTAGTCGATGCCCTCGGTTTCCAACAGCGCACGGGCCAGGACATTCCCCTTCTCGTAGAGCACGTCGGCGTCCAGCCCCTTGAGATTGAACTCCACATAGGCAGGCTCGTTGGCGCCCAGCCACATGCGTTTCAAGCGGGCATTGACGTCGGGAAAGTTCGCCAGCAGGTACTGCTGGGCGCGCGGAATGACATCCAGGACCTGCTCGGCCGTCTCGGTGTTCACCACCGCGAAGGCGACATGCGGGTCGGGGTCGACCGGCGAGAGGGAGAGAAAGAATCGCGGACCGCCGGTACCGACATAGAAGATGCTGCTGGTGATCTCCGGATTGACCTCCTTGTCCGACAGCCAGGTCGAGAACTCCCGCACCGCTGCATCCGTCGCGGTGATTCGATATCCCGCCGGAAGGTCGAAATAGACCAGGAACTGGTTGCGGTCGCTCGGGCCGAAGAACTCGCGCACCAGGAAGGTGGAAAGGAAGCCGGCGCCTATCAGCAGAGCAATTGTCCCGGCCAGCACTATCGTCCGCGCCCGCAGGAAGCCGACAAGCGTTTTCCGGTAGTATCGGTAGAACCGGGTGTCGTAGGGATCCTTCGCCGGGGCATCGCCTTGCGCCGGAGCCTTCACCTTCATGAACCAGAAGCACATGGCCGGCGTCATGTACATGGAAAGGAACCACGATCCGAGCAGCAGGATCAGGACCACCATCGGCAGGGAGAAGACGTACTCCGCCGTCGAGCCCTTCATCAGCAGCATGGGCGCAAAGGCCAGGATCGTGGTCAGGGACGAAGTCAGCAACGGCACGCAGAGCGACTCGCCGGCCTGCATGCAAGCCTCCCGGCGCTCCTGGCCGCGCTCCAGGCGGCTGCGGATGTCTTCTGCCACCACGATGGCATTGTCCACCAGCATGCCCAGGGCGACGATGGCGGAGAGGATCGACACCCGCTCGAGCTCGATACCGAAGTAGCGCATGATAATAAGGCCGAACAGCATCGACATGGGCACGAAAGAGCCGACGATGAGACCCGTGCGCACGCCGAGAAACAGCATGACCACCACCATGACGATGGCGAGGGTCTGGTAGACGTTCGACATGGCGCCATCGACAGCCGCGACGACCAGGTCCGGCTGGAAGGTGGCATAGTCCAGCACGTAGCCGATCGGCAGATCCGACTCCAGCTCGTCCAGCTTGCGGGTCAGGCGCTCGCCGAATTCCACGCTGTTCACGCCGGGGGTGATGGATACGGATATGACGATGCTCGGGTGGCCGTTGAAATAGGCAAGCGGATCGGGCGGGTCCGCGTAGCCGCGCTCGACGACGACGACATCATCGATCCGCACCACGCCCTCCACCCCCGGCAGGGCGATCAGGGAGTTTCGGATTTCGTCCACGCTCTTGAAGTCGCCGGTTGGCGAGACGATGATGTTCTGTCCGGAAGTATCGATGCTGCCGCCGGGCAGAACCACGTTCTGCTCAACCAGACCGGAAAAGATCTCCTGCGGCGAGAGGCCGAACTGCGAAAGCTTGGTGTTGGAGAACTTCAGGCGGACCTGCTCTTCCTGCACACCGTACAACTCGACCTTCCGAATCCCGCGCAGTTCGTAGAGGCGGTCGCGTACGTCGCGGGCGACGATGCGCATCTCGGCCATGGAAAAGCCATCCGACCAGAGCGCAATGGTCGCGACGGCAGTGAGGCCGAACTCGTCGTTGACGAAGGGCCCTACCGTGCCGGAGGGAAGCTGCGGCTTGATGTCCTCCATCTTGTTGCGCAGACGTTTCCAGATTTCCGGCAGATTGTCGTATTCGTCCCGGGTTTCCGCATGAATGATCGTCTCGCCGGTCTTGGTATCGGACCAGATGTTGTCGATCTCCGGCATGGTGCGGATCTGCGCCTCAAGGTGCCGGGTGACCAGCTCCTCCATCTGCTCGGGCGGCATGCCGGGAAACTGCGCGGTGACGACGGCCTCACGAATGACGATCGGCGGGTCTTCCTGACGCGGAAATGTCAGGAACTGCGCGATGCCGACGATAATCACCAGCAGAATGAACGCGATGGTGACCCGGGATCGGCTGAGGGAGAATCCGGTAATATCAAGCATAAAAGAAAGGTCTCCGCTCGCTCAGATCACGCGGCATTACTCGGCCAGCAGCTTTACCTGCTGCCCGTCATGCAGGAAGCTCACCCCGGCGACCGCCACAACGTCGCCGGCACTGATGCCCTCGCTGATCAACACCTGATCATCGCGCGCGCCGCCGGCACCCTGTACGAGGGTCTTGCGCACGGTGGATGTCGCCTCGTCGAATACGAACACGTAACCTTGTTGCGGCTCCTCTCCGGGCGCGATCGCGGTGAGCGGCAGGAGGAAGCTGGTTGGGCCCGTCTCATCGCCAAGAATCAGGGCGGCCTCCGCCGTCATGCCGGGGCGCAAGGACTCAGGGGGGGAGGCCAGGGTCACCTTCACGATGAAGGCATTGGCCTCGGTGGCGACTGCACCCACTTCCGAGACGCGCCCTTCCTGAGACGGCACATTCTCGTCCGGGAAACTGATGCTGGCAGGCAGTCCCAGGTGGACCTGCTGGATCGAGGTCTCAGGAACTGTCAGCCGGACCTGCATAGCGCCTTCAATATAGATATCGAAGATCTTCTCACCGCGCGCGACCTCCTGGAAGGGGTCGGCCTCGCGCGCCGCGATCACGCCGTCGAAGGGCGCACGGAGTTGCGTTTTCTCGAGGTCGCGACGGGCGAGGTTCAGTTTCGAAGTGGCATAGGACACCTGGCTGAGAAAGCTGTCGTAGGCGGCCTTGGCCTGGTCCCAGGCGGCCTTGCTCACCCAATCCTTCTTGTAAAGTGTGTCCTGACGGTCGAACTCGGTCTTCTTCTCGGCGAGGTTTGCCTTGGCGCGGCTGACCTCCGCCTCTGCGGCTTCGACGTTGAGTTGGAACGGCGTGTCGTCCAGCGTCGCGAGAACCTGGCCCGAGGTGACGCGGTCACCGACATCGACCAGCAGCTCGCGGGTGTTGCCGCCCACTTCGAAGCTCAGGCTCGAGGTATCGACAGCCTCGATGATGCCGGGAAAGCGGCGCGACTGACCGGCGCCGCGGTCTGCGACGACGGTCGTCTTGATGGCGCGGATCTTCTCGACGGTCGGGGGCGGCGGCTCTTCGCAGGAGGACAGCAGGAAGGCGCAGAGGAGGAGGCCGGTAGTTCCCGTCAGGGAGCGCGTTCGCATGTCGTGTCTCCTCGCTATGCCCGCCGTTCAACCTGGATCTTTCGACCGTATCTGGTTTACCACCGTTCCGGCGCGATGACGATCTCGATTTCGAGTTCGGCGATCAGACCTCGGTACTCGATCGCGCGGGGCTCTCCTGTCACCTCAGTGGACTGTTCCAGGAGCTGCAACGCCTTGATTGCGTCGATCATGTCGGATCAGGTCCAAGGCACAGTCTCTTGTCCGTCTAGTGAAGCGCAGCCGTCTCCAGACCGCCGCAGGTATCCGGGCCGCTTCGAGACCCGAGGCAGGCGATCGGCCCGCTTCAACTGCTTCTGACATGCGGGGCAGCGCGCCGAGGCGGGAACCGTGACCGGCCCGTGAGGGCACTACGGTTGCGCAGGGACCGGAGCCGGCCTTCAACGACATTGACAGGGTCTCAAGACGTCTCACATTATCGGAAACGATCTTGCAATGCAGGAATTGCATCGGAGTCCGCGGGCTCTTGTCGAGCGTGATGGCGCGCGGGAGAACTGGCGGGCGACCAGGCGGGTAACGAGCCGGACGGAGATCTGCCGGCTGAAGCCGATCTGATTGTACCGGGCAGCGGGGCGGGTGGACTTACCGCTGCGCTGACGGCGGTTCACTGTGGCCTCTCGGTTCTAGTGTTGGAACACACGCCGGTGATCGGCGGCACCTCGCTGATCCGCGCGCGACGCTGATGTTCTATACGGGCGTGCAGCTCGGTCCGTGTGGCTCTAACCCGACCTGAGATGGCGACCTGCGATCTTCGGTGCGCTCATTCAACAGGTCCTCTCCAACCGGACTTCGAGGCCGCTTTATCGCCCGGAGAGACAGGCTGCGGCTGCTCAGTCGGCCTGCGCGCCCTCCGCCGCCGGCCTCGTGCGCCGCCGGGAGCGGCCGGCGAGGATGCCAAAGGCCACCACGGCGACGGTGAACAGCAGGATCGTCAGGGACACGCCCCGTTCGACGAAGATCAGCGGCGAGCCGCGGGAAATAAGCAGGCTCTGGCGTAGCGTTTCCTCGGCCATCGGGCCCAGGACGAGGGCCAGGACCGTTGCGGCGGGCGAGAAGCCGTAGAGCTTCATGAAGAAGCCCACGATGCCGGCGGCGAACATCAGCCACACCTCGATGATGCTGCCGTGCACGCTGTAGGTTCCCATGGTGCAGACCAGGATGACGGCGGGCGCCAGGATGCGGTAGGGCAGCTTCAGCATCATCACAAAGATCGGTATGGCGAATATGTTGATCGCCAGCAGCGCCATGTTGCCGAGGTACATGGAGGCGATGAGGCCCCAGGCGAATTCGGGATTCTGCTCCATCAGCAGCGGCCCCGGCCGCAGCCCCCACAGCAGGAAGGCCGCCAGCAGCACCGCGGTCGAGGCGGAGCCGGGGATGCCGAGCGTGAGCAGCGGAATCATCGCGCCTGAGGAAGCCGCGTTGTTGGCGCACTCCGGCGCCACGAGCCCCGGCATGGCGCCTTTGCCGAACTTTTCCGGGGTCCGGGAGGACGACTTTTCAATGGAGTAGGCCATCAGCGAAGCCACCGTCGCGCCGGCGCCGGGGACGACGCCGATGCAGAAGCCCAGGATGGAACCGCGAACGAAGGCCATGCGCGATTGGATCCAATCGCTGACGTTCGGCCAGAACTCCCTTTCCTTCTGGTACTGGATGATGCCGCCGCTGCCTACGCGGTGGAGCCCCTGGTAGAAGGCGTAGAAGAGTTCACCCAGCCCGAAGAGGCCGATCGCGATGGGAATGAACTCGATGCCGCCGATCAGCTCGGCCGAGCCGAAGGTGAAACGCTGCATTCCCGTCTCGAGATCGACACCCACGGTGCCGAGCGCGAACCCGATCAGCGCGGAGATGGCTCCATAGCGCCAGTTGTCGCCGATCAGCACGACCAGGGTGACCATGCCCATCATCACCAGCATGAAGAATTCCGGCGGTCCGAAATTGCGGGTCACCTGCGCAAAGAGCGCCGCCAGGACGGTGATCAGGATCACGCCGACCGTGCCGCCGACGAAAGAGGCCACCGCCTGCATGACCAGCGCGGGTCCGGCGCGGCCCTGCTGCGCCAGGGGATAGCCGTCGAAGGTCGACGCCACGACCGCCGATTCTCCAGGCGTGTTCAAAAGGATCGAGGTTATGGTGCCGCCGTACATCGCGCCGTAGTAGATCGCGGCGAGCATCATGATGGCCCCGGTAGGGTCCATGCCGAAGGTGAGAGGCAGAAGGATCGAGAGCCCGGCGGCCGGTCCGAAACCGGGAATGATGCCGATGACCATGCCGATCAGCGCACCCGCCAGGAGATAGAGAATGTTGATCGGCGTGATGGCGACCCAGAGGCCCAGCAGCAGGTTATCGAATAGTTCCATTGAGCAGCCTCAGGAATCGGACACTGGATGGCACGCCGGAATCTCGTCCATTGCCTGCCGCGTGGTCATAGCAGCGAGTCGAAAACGCCCGGCGGCATCGCAGCATTCAGCCAGAAGCGGAAAAGTGTGAAGAGGCCGACGGGCAGGAGAACACCCACGAGCAGGTTCGTCACGTGGCGCCCCCGATTGAGCACGGAGAGAGCAAGCAGCATGAAGATGATCATGCCGGGCAGCGCGCCCAGCAGATGAGACACCGCGATGAGCAACACGAGCATCGCCGCCACAACAGCCGTAATTCCCCAGTCCAGGGAGACCCGCTCATCGCTGTCCCGGCGGCGGAACTCCAGGATCGAGGAGTAGAGTGTGAAGGCGACCAGAAGCGTCGCGATGATCTGCGGAAAGAACCCGGGAGCGATGCGGCCTCGCGGGCTCAGGAAATTGAGATTGTTGAAGGCAAGCGCGGCATAGAAGACCGCCAGCAGGAGCAATGCGACCAGAAATACGAGCCTCATGGCGGCACCCGAGTGGAAATTCGCGGTTCAATTGGGTCTGGGCGACCGGTAAACAGGCGCACCTGGATACTGCGGCCAGCACGCCCACTTGCAAGTCCCGGTCCGGCGGACGATGCACGGCCCGCCCGGCCTGAGCACGGGCGGGCCGGGGATCGCTCTTGCAAGTCTACTGAATGACGCCCTTTGCCTTCAGGATGCGGCCGAACTCGTTCTGGATACCGGCCAGGAAGCTGCTGAACTCTTCGCCATAGAGGACGTTCTCCGTCAGGTCGTGCTTCTTGACATATTCGGCCCACTCCGGCGTCTCGACGACCTTCTTCATGGTCGCGATCCACCACTCCTGTGCTTCCTTCGGCGCATCGGGAGGCAGCACAATACCGCGCGGCGCGGAGATGTTCATCTCGTAGCCCTTCTCACCCAGCGTCGGCACACCCGCCAGAGAAGCCGGGGTCTTCTTGCCGGTGAAGGCGATGGCCCGCAGGTCACCGGACTCGAGCAGCCCGGATACTTCGCCGGGGTTGACCACCATGGCGTCCAGCGCCCCTGAAAGGAGGGCGGTGGTCAGCTCGCCCTGCTGGTTGAAGGAGACATATTCGAACTCGTAGCCGGCCTTCTCCGCCAGAAGCGTCGGGATGATGAAGTCGACGTTGACGGCACCCATGCCGCCGACGGCGGGCGACTGGGCCTTGGCCTGGGAAATCCACTGATCGAAGTCCTTGATCGCCGAGTCGCGATTGACGACGAGGATCAGATCATCGGCGGCGAGCAGGGCGACCGGCGTGAAGGAAGTCGGACCCCAGGGGGTGTCCGCCTTCAGCGGGGTGGTGATGAAGCTGCCCGATGTCGAGGAGATGTGATAGGGGTTGCCCGCCTGGTTGAAGAGATGGCCCCAGCCAACGGCGCCACTGCCGCCCGGGCGGTTCTCGGCCACGATCTCACCCGGATAGAGCTCGTACTTCTCCAGGATTGAGATGATGGTGCGGGACATGATGTCATTGCCGCCACCGGGGCCGAAAGCAATCGTCCAATTCAGCCGTTCACTCGGGTCCGGGTAGGATTGCGCCGATGCGACGCTGGATGCGAGCGCGGCCACTGAGACCGCGCAGGCCAGGGCAAGGGCCTTAAATGGCATGGCAATAGAATGTCTTGACTGCATTGGGCTTCCTCCGCTGTTCGTTCCGCAACCCGCTTGTTTCAGGCATGAACGCGGGCCGCTTCTTTGTTATTTGGTTGCGGGCCTTTAGGCCTTCTTCGATTTGGTCGTTTGCCGCTGGGTCGTTCCTTCGGCAGCGGACGGGCAAGTTGTGATCGCGGTTGCGGGCCGCGCGCTACTCTTCGAGCGTCGCCTCCCACCGGCGGCGCCCGGACACAGCGTGCGCTTCGCCGAGTTTGCGCGCCAGTTCTGCATCGCCCGCCTTAAAGGCTGCGATAAGCGCTTTGTGTTCCTTATTCGATTCCACCATGCGCTCCTGCGTGTGCAGCGCGCGCTGCCGCGTGAGATGGGTCTCGTTGATCAAGGTCCGATAGGTCTGCTGCGCGCAGCCGTGGCGCACATAGAGAATGCTCGCCTCGTGGAACTGAAGATTGAGCCGGTAGTAGGTGGTGGGGTCGTTGGCCGCGATCGCGGCATCCATCTGCTCGACGTATTCCTGCAGCTTGGCGATTTCCTGTTCGGATATCTGCCCTGCCAGGCGTCCACAGATGAAGCCGTAGACCACCGCGCGCACATCGTAGACCTCGGCGGCTTCTTCGGATGAAAGTTCGCGTACGAAGAAGCCCTGGTTGAGGCGTGTCGAAACCAGCTGAGCGCGCTCCAGAGCCCGCATGGCCTCGCGTACGGGACCACGGCTGACGCCGAACCGCTGCGCCAGGGTCTGCTCGTTCAAGCGGTCTCCGGCGCGGAGTTCACCGCTCACAATCATGCGCTCGAGTTCTTCCTGAACGATCTCGGTCAGCGATCGGGCGCGGCGCAGGGCGATTGCATCAAGGACTTTGTCGCTCATCGGGCTATTAGCGGTCCCGCCCCTTTGATTGTCAACGATTTTCCGTAATCTGTATTCGGTTGATCGTTGACAATATACCAGAAGCGGGTCAGCTTCGCTGAAAACTCCGGAGGAAGCCCATGCCGTTCACGCCTGCCTCGTCTGCTCTCTCGCGGTTCACCGTGTTGGATTTGACCAGAGTCAGGTCCGGGCCGAACTGTGTTCGCCAGCTGGCGGACTGGGGCGCGAACGTGATCAAGATCGAGATGCCCGAAACGCTCGACGCTGCCGAGAGCCCCGGCGGTCCCCGGCATGGTCCGGATTTCCAGAATCTTCACCGCAACAAGCGTGCGCTGACCCTGAATCTGAAATCGGCGGAAGGGCTGGAGGTCTTCAAGCGTCTGGCAGTCGAAGCGGATGTCATCGTCGAGAACTTCAGGCCGGACGTGAAGAACCGGCTGGGCATCGACTACGAGAGCCTGAAAGCCATCAATCCGCGCCTGGTCTATGCCTCCATCTCGGGTTTCGGACAAAGCGGCCCCTATGCCAAACGTCCCGGTTTCGACCAGATCGCCCAGGGCATGGGCGGGCTGATGTCGATTACCGGTAAACCCGGCGAAGGGCCGATGCGGGTCGGCATCCCGATTGCCGACCTTTCCGCCGGCCTCTATTGCGCGTTGGGCGTTCTGGTCGCCTTGCTGGCGCGCGAGGAAACGGGCGAGGGCCAGTGGGTTCAAACCTCGCTGCTGGAAGCCCAGGTGGCGATCCTCGATTTCCAGGCGGCCCGCTGGCTGATCAAAGGGGAGGTTCCGCGCCAGGCGGGCAACAATCATCCAGTGTTCATTCCCACCGGCGTATTCGAAACGGCAGACGGTCATATCAATCTGGCCGTCACCGGTCAGACAATCTGGGAAAGATTCTGCCGGGTCGCGGGAGCCGAGCATCTCATCGACCATCCCGACTACAGGACCGCAGCGCTTCGTTCCGACAACCGCGACGCGCTCGGCGAGGAAATCAACGCCCTGCTCAGGAGCGCGGACAGCGCCACCTGGATCGAGCGGTTCAACGGAGCCGGGGTTCCCGCCGGTCCGATCTATGCTATCGACCAGGTCTTTGCGGACCCGCAGGTGCAGCACCTGGATATGGCGAAGTCGGTAACGTCGGCTAAACTCGGCGAACTCACTCTGGTGGGGCAGCCGGTCAAAATGAGTGGCACCCCGAGTTCAATGAAGCTGGCGCCTCCCGAGCGCGGCGAACACACCGATGAAGTGCTGCAGGAGTTCGGCTTCTCCGCCGCCGAGATTTCAGGGCTGAGAGCATCCGGCACAATCTGAAGCCGGCCTCGTTTCCCTTCCATCCACCTGCACCGCGTAGTTTCAAATACTCATAAAGGAGTGCCTGTTCATGTGGAAACCTCCCGCCGTCAGCGTCGATGCCGCGCTTGCGGGGCAATGCGGAGACGACATCATCTATGAGATTCGGGACAGCGTCGGCTTCCTGACTTTCAATAGGCCTGAGGCGCGCAACGCCATGACCTTCGCAATGTACGAGCGTCTGGCCCAGATCTGCGCGGAGGTGAATGAGAACCAGGAAATCCGTGCGCTCGTGCTGACCGGAGCAGGGGAAAAGGCCTTCGCGGCAGGGACTGACATGTCCCAGTTCCGGGCCTTTGACAAGGAAGAGGATGCCGTGGGCTACGAGGAGCGCATCGACCGCACCCTTGGGGCGCTCGAGCGCTGCCGCGTGCCCACGATTGCGGCGATCAAGGGCGCCTGCGCCGGCGGCGGCGCCGGCATTGCCGCCTGCTGCGACCTGCGGATCGCCGCGCGGAGCTCGCGCTTCGGCTTTCCCATCGCCCGCACCCTCGGCAACTGCCTGTCGATGACAAACTTCGCCCGGCTGGCCGACCTGATCGGTACGGCGCGCGCCAAGGATCTGATCTTCCGGGCCCGCATGATCGACGCCCCCACCGCGCTCGACTATGGCTTCATCACCGAGATGGTCGAAACGCCCGAAGAGGTCGCGCCGCACGCCGAGGAAATGGCGCGCCAGATTGCGACTTACGCACCCTTGACCCTGCTGGCGGCCAAGGAGGCTCTGCTGCGCCTGCGGCCGCAGCTGCCGCCGGGCGGCGGCCGTGATCTTCATCTCATGTGCTACATGAGCGAAGATTTCAAGGAAGGCATAGAAGCATTTCTCGGCAAGCGGCCGCCCGCTTTCAAGGGCAGGTAGCAAGCCAGCCGGGTCTGCCGACCGGAAGTCCGCCGCCGTCTCATATCCGCCGGCGAACAGCGGCAACTGCCAGGCGCGAAAGGGACTTGAAGTATGCGCATCGTCGATATCAAGGAGTTCACCTTGAACACGGGCGAAAAGCGCGCAAACGCCGTCATGGACTTCAGCGGCATGACAACCGGATTCGTCGCGCTGGTCACCGATGTGGTCCGGAACGGAAAGCCGGTCGTGGGATATGGCTTCAGCGGTACGGGGCGCTACAGCCAGAACGCCATCTGCCGGGAGCGCCTGATCCCCCGTCTCTTGTCGGCTCCGGCCGAGACGCTTCTCGATGAGACCGCGGACAACTTCGACCCTTTCCGTGTCTGGGACTGCATGATGCGGAACGAGAAGCCGGGCGGCCATGGCGACCGGGCGATTGCGGTCGCGACACTGGACATGGCCGTCTGGGATGCCGCGGCCAAAATCGCCGAAGAGCCCCTTTACAGCTTCCTGGCGAAGCGGCACGGCCCCGGCGATCCGCCCGCCCGGGTTCCCGTCTACGTGGGGGGCGGCTACTACGGCCCCGGCCGCGACTACGGTCTGCTGCAGGACGAGGTCCGGCGCTACCTGGACGACGGCTTCACCGTGGTGAAGATCAAGTTTGCCGGCGCACCGCTGGAAGAAGACCTGCGTCGCATCGACGCCCTGCTGGAGGTCTTGCCGGCCGGCCGGCTCGCAATCGACGCTAACGGCCGCTATACGCTGGATGAGGCGCTGGCCTGTGCTGAAAAAATTGCACCCTATGGGCTTCGTTGGTTTGAGGAACCCGGTTATCCGCTCGACTACCAATTGCTTTCGCAGGTCGCGAAGGCCTACGAAGGCCCGCTCGCCGGTGGCGAGTGTCTGCTTTCCAGCTGGGACGCTAAGAACCTGCTGCGCTATGGCGGCATGCGGCCCGACCGGGACATCCTGCAGTTCGACTGTGCGCTCAGCTACGGCATTTGCGAATATATCCGCACGATCGCTGTGATGGAGGAGTGCGGCTGGTCGCGCAGCAGTCTGTTTCCGCACGGCGGCCATCTCCTCTCGCTGCATATCACCGCGGGCCTTGGGCTCGGCGGCACGGAGGTTTATCCCTACACCCACCAGCCGGTCGGCGGCTTCACGGACGGCCTCGAAGTCGCCGACGGTTCTGCGGCACTGCCGCAGCTGCCCGGGCTCGGTTTCGAGGGAAAGTCAAATCTTCACGAACTGCTTTCGCAGCGGTTCGGGTGACCGGGAAGAAGCGCTTTGTGCCGGCGTAGCAACAGGTTTCATAGGCGACAAAGATGAAGCTGCTTTATCATCTGCAGTGGGAGGGTGAGGCCGTTGCCGCCCGCCAGGCTCAGCATCCCGATGTGCGGTTCGTGGAATCCACCTCCGCCCAGCAGACGGCGCGGGAACTGGCCGACGCGGACATTCTCGTGGTCGCCGGCCCCTACTATCCGGGTGAGATAGCAAAAGCCGCGATCAACGCGGCGCCAAAGCTGCGTTGGATTCAGACGACATCTATCGGCACCGACAAATTCGAGGAGGCGGGCGTACCGGAACGGGTTGCTTTCACGAATGCAGCAGGCCTGAAGGGCAGGACCGTTGCCGAGCACACGATGGCGCTTCTTCTGGCGCAGATCCACGCGCTGCCGCAAATGGAAAGGGCGAGGGCCGCGGGCCGTTGGGCGCGCGTCGAGCTGAGAGCACAGGTCTCCAGCGTCGAAGGCAGAACCATGCTGCTTCTGGGCTACGGCTCGATCGGACAGGAAATTGCCCGCAAGGCGAAGGCTTTCGATATGAAGGTCGTGGCGCTCAACCGCCGCGGCGAAGGCGGCCCGCCCGCTGACGTGGTGGCGCCGATCGCCAAGCTGGATGAGTGGCTTGCCGAGGCGGACGTCGTGGTTTGCGCGCTGCCGCTTTCCGAGGAGACGCGGCATCTGATCGGCGGCCGGCAGCTGGCAGCCATGAAGCCGGATGCCTTGCTGGTGAACGTCGGGCGTGGCCCGATCGTCGATCAGGCCGCCCTTGCGGAGGCTCTGCAGCAGGCGAAGATATCCGGTGCTTGCCTCGACGTTTTCGAGGTGGAACCGCCGCCTGAAGACGACCCGCTGTGGTCTCAGTCCAATGTGATTCTCTCACCGCACGTGGCCGGAACCGGCGGCCCGCTGGCCCAGCGCTTTGCGGAGCTGGTGTCCGAGAATCTCACCCGCTTCAAGCAGCAGCGTCCCCTGATAAACCGGGTAACGCTCGGCGCGGCCCCGCAGAATGACTAGAGGAAACTAACATGCAGAACGACAGTCCTGAACAGCGGCCGGGCTCTTGGCGGCTTTTCCGCCCGGCGCAAGACGGCATGGCGCGGAGGGCCTCGTGAACGGAAAAGCAAAGCGGATCGATGCCGAGGCGGCGCGCGCGCGGTTCGAGCAGGCGCTGGAGTCCCATGAGCAGGCCTTTGAGACGTTCTTTCTCGCCCGCTTCATCGGGCTTGAGTACAGCTATCTTCCGGAAGAGGCCCCGGATCCTGAGAAAGAGGTCTGCCGCATCGAGTTCGACGCGGTCGAGATGCTGATGAACCCGCAGGGAACGCTTCACGGCGGCGTCATTGCGACCGTGATGGACATCTCCATGGGCCATCTCGTCAACCGCATTGCCGGTCCAGGCGCGACGATCGAGATAAAGATCCAGTTCATGCGTCCGGTCAGCGCTGGGCGTGCCGTTTGCGAGGGTCGCTTTCTGCGCCGCGGACGCAATCTCTCCTTCATGGAAAGCCGCTTCTACGGGCCTGACGGCAAGCTTGCCGGCCTCGCCACGGCCACCTGGAAGACGCCGGAGCGCGCGTCCTGACTGCATCGGAAAGAATTGCGAGAAGATCCTGGAGGAAGATGACGCGATGACCAGCAAAGTACTTACCGGCAAGACGGCTCTCATCACCGGCTCGGGCCGCAACATCGGCCGTGCCATTGCCGTTGAGCTCGCCCGGATGGGCTGCAACGTCGTGGTGAACGGCTCACGGGACCGGGCGGCCTGCGAGGAGACCGCCGCGGCGGCCGCGGCCCTGGGCGTGGAGACTCTTGTCGCCATGGGAGACGTCAGCAAAGTCGAGTCGGTGACAGCCATGGCCGGAGAAGCGCTCGGCCGCTTCGGTGCGGTCGATATCCTGGTCAACAACGCCGCCATCCGCCCGCACAAGCCCTTCCTCGAGATGGCCGACGACGACTGGCAGCAGGTGATCGATCTCGACCTCACCTCCGCCTTCTACTCCGCCCGCGCCTTTCTTCCGGGCATGGTGGCGCGCGGCTGGGGGCGGGTCGTGAACATTACCGGAATGAAGGCGATCCGCGGTTATGCGGAGGGCGCGCCGATCTCGGCTGCGAAGCATGGCCTGTGGGGCCTCGCCAAGGCCCTCTCCACGGAGTTTGCCGGGCGCGGCATCACGGCCAACGCCGTCTCGCCCGGTCCGACCCGGGTGGACGGGCGCACCGGCGATGACCCGAAGCAGTTGGCCGGCATTCCCGCCGGCTATATCGCCGAACCGGAAGACATTGCCGCCGTGGTCTGCTTCCTCGCTTCGCCGGCCGGACGTTTCGTAACGGGCCAGATGATCAACGCAAACGGCGGCGGAGCGACCTGACCGCCACGCCCGAAAGCCGGGCGGTCGAGAGATCCTCAGCCGGCGAAAGTCCCGCCACCGGCATGTCTGGCGCGTCCGGCTTGCGATCCACCGTCACCTGCGGAGGGGTGAGATAGCGAACGATTCGTGCCACGGATTCTCCGCTGCCACGCCCCCCGCCCTTTGGCCGCGCCGACAGAATTGCCGCCCCGGCGTTCTTTGCAATGGAAATTTTGTTCCAAATGCGCTCCCCTAGGGGCCGATTCCCCGGGGTGGGCGGAGGGACAGTGGTGGCGGAAAAAGCGGTCAAGTCAGTGGCGGCGGGGGCGGCGAAGGTGCCGCAGGATTTTGAATCCCTGCGCAGCCTCATCGTGCTGCGCCGCGAGGAACTGCCCCGGCGCCTCGCCCAGGTCGCCGAGTTCGCCCTGGAACAACCGGACAAGGTGGCCTTCGGCACGGTGGCCGAGCTGGCGGGCCTGGCCGGCGTGCAGCCCTCCACCCTGGTGCGCTTTGCCCAGACCCTGGGGTTCTCGGGCTTTTCCGACCTGCAGGAGATCTTCCGCGCCCGCCTGCGCGAGCGCTGGCCCGACTACGGCGAGCGCCTGAAGCGCCTGGAGGCGCGCGCGCAGTCCGGCGGCTCCCTGGCGCTGCTCGATGGTTTCGCCGAGGCCGCTGTCGCCTCGCTGGCCCGCCTGCGCGAGGACGCCAGCGCCGCCGACCTCGACAGGGTGGCCGGAATCCTGGCCGGCGCGCGGCGTATCGGCCTGCTCGGCCAGCGCCGGGTCTTCCCGGTCACCTCCTATCTCGCCTATGCTTGCGCCAAGCTGGGCATCGAGGCCCAACTGCTCGACAACCGCGGCGGCCTGCTGGCGGAGGAGGCCCGCTACCTCGCGCCCGAGGACGCCCTCCTGGCGGTCAGTTTCACGCCCTACACCCCGGAAACCCTGGAGGTCGCCGCCGAAGTCGCGGGCCGCGGGGTGCCGGTGGTGGCGATCACCGATTCCGCCTTCAGCCCGCTGACGCGCAGCGCCGAGGCCTGGATCGAGGTGGTCGAGTCTGACTACGGCGCCTTCCGCTCGCTCAGCGCCACCATGACCGTGGCCATCGCCCTGGCCGTCTCGGCGGCAGAGCTGCGCCGTGCCGGCGGGCGCAAAGAGGCCGCCAAGGGGGCGGGACTCTGAGAGAATGAATGTTCCTGTTTGACAGTTCGATAGAATTTTTGTTTCGTTATGGCGACGCGAACGACGTCGAACCCTGTCCCGGCCTCCCGATGGCCTAGCGAAGCAGCCCCAAGGCATGACCGGCGCACCCTCGCTCGATGTAATCACCCTCGGCCGCGCCTCGGTCGACCTCTACGGCCAGCAGATCGGCGGCCGGCTGGAGGATATGGCCAGCTTCGCCAAGTCAGTCGGCGGCTCGCCCACCAACATCGCCATCGGCGGCGCCCGCCTGGGTCTCAGGACCGGCCTCGTCACCCGCGTCGGCAGGGAGCAGTTCGGCAGCTTCATCCTGGAACAGCTCGCCCGCGAGGGCGTCGCGACGCGCGGCGTGACGGTCGACCCCGAACGCCTCACCGCCCTGGCCATCCTCGGGGTGAAGAGCGACAGCGAATTTCCCCTGCTGTTCTACCGCGACAACTGTGCCGACATGGCGCTCTGCGAGGCCGACATCGACCCGGCCTACATCGCCTCGGCGGCGGCGCTGCAGATCTCCGGCACGCACCTCACCCGGGACGGCGTGCGCGCGGCCAGCCTGAAGGCGGTGGCGGCGGCCCGTGCCGCCGGCCGCAAAGTCGTCTTCGACGTCGACTACCGGCCCAACCTCTGGGGCCTCGGCGGCCACGACAGCGGCGCCGAGCGCTACCGGGAGTCCGGGGCGGTGACGGCGGTACTGCAGCAGGTGGTGGCCGACTGCGACCTCATCGTCGGCACCGAGGAGGAGATCCACATCGCCGGCGGCAGCCGCGACAGCGGCCAGGCGCTGCGCAATCTGCGGGCGCTGACGAAGGCTGTGCTGGTGTTGAAGCGCGGGCCGATGGGCTGCCTAGTGTTCGACGCCGCCATCCCCGACGACCTGGAGGACGGCATCCAGGGGCCCGGCTTCCCGGTCGAGGTCTACAATGTGCTGGGGGCCGGCGATGCCTTCATGGCCGGCTTCCTGCGCGGCTGGCTGCGCGGCGAGGCGCTCGCGACCTGTTGCAGCTGGGCCAACGCCTGCGGCGCTTTCGCGGTCTCGCGCCTGCTGTGCTCGCCGGAGAGTCCGACCTGGACCGAGCTGCAGCATTTCCTGCAACACGGCAGCGCACACCGCGCCCTGCGCCACGACCCGCAGCTGAACCACCTGCACTGGGCGACCACGCGGCGCGGCGACTGGCCGCAGCTGCTCGCCTTCGCCATCGACCACCGCATCCAGTTCGAGCAGCTCGCCGAGCGCTGCGGCGCACCGCCGGAGCGCATCGGCACCTTCAAGCGGCTCGCTGTGCAGGCCGCCGCGCAGGTCGCCGCCGGGCGGCCCGGCTTCGGCATGCTGCTGGACGGCACCTACGGCAACCAGGCGCTCTACGAGGCGCTCGACCATGGCTTCTGGATCGGCCGGCCGGTCGAACTGCCGACCTCGCGGCCGCTGGCCTTCGAGTGCGGCGATCTCGGCTCCGCCCTGGCCGAGTGGCCGCTGGCCCATACCGTGAAGTGCCTGCTGTTCTACCATCCCGACGACGACGTCTCCCTGCAGCGCCGCCAGGAGGCGCAGCTGCTCCTGCTGCACCAGGCCTGCCGCCGCCTCGGCCGCGAGCTGATGGTCGAGATCATCGCCGGCAAGCACGGCAGCCTGGAGAGCGATACGGTGGCGCGCGTGCTGCATACCTTCTACGCTCTCGGCATCAAGCCGGACTGGTGGAAGCTGGAGCCGCAGCCGGATGCCGCGGCCTGGCACGCCATCGACCGCGTGATCGCCGAGCAGGACCCTTATTGCCGCGGGGTCGTGCTGCTCGGCCTTGAGGCGCCAGAAGATCAATTGGCCGCCGAATTTGCCGCCGCCCAGGCTGCGACTTGCGTGCGCGGGTTTGCCATCGGGCGCACCATCTTTGCCGAGGCGGCGGAGCGCTGGCTGCGCGGTGAGGTCGACGACGGCCAGGCGGTGGCCGAGATGGCCGCGCGCTTCGGCAAGCTGGTGGCACATTGGGCCGCGGCGCGCGACGACAAGACGCTGCTGCGCCAGGGGAGTCTCTGAGTGAAAACACGCCGCCTCACCATGGCCCAGGCGCTGGTGCGCTGCCTCGCGGCGCAGCGCTGCACCGTCGGCGGGGAATCGCTGCCGCTGTTTGCCGGCGTCTGGGCGATCTTCGGCCACGGCAACGTCGCCGGCCTGGGCGAGGCCCTGGCGCCGCTGCGCGATGAACTGCCGACCTACCGCGCGCACAACGAACAGGCCATGGCCCATGCCGCCATCGCCTTCGCCAAGGCAATGCGCCGCCGCCGCATGATGGCCTGCACCACCTCGATCGGCCCTGGCGCCACCAACCTGGTGACCGCCGCCGCCGTCGCCCATGTGAACCGCCTGCCGGTCCTGCTGCTGCCCGGCGACGTCTTCGCCAGCCGCGCGCCCGACCCGGTGCTGCAGCAGGTCGAAGACTTTGGCGACGGCACGGTTTCGGCCAACGATTGCCTGCGCCCCGTGTCGCGCTATTTCGACCGTATCACGCGGCCCGAGCAGATCCTCACCGCGCTGCCGCGCGCGCTGGAGACGCTTACCGATCCGGCGCGCTGCGGGCCGGTGACCCTGGCGCTCTGCCAGGACGTGCAGGCCGAGGCCTTCGACTGCCCGGAGAGCTTCTTCGAGCCGCGCGACTGGCACCCGCGGCGTCCGGCCCCCGATGCCGGCGAGCTGCAGGAGGCGGCGCAGCTGCTCGGCGCGGCGGAGAAGCCGCTGATCATCGCCGGCGGCGGTGTGCACTACGCCGAGGCCTGTGCCTGGCTCGCCGACTTCGCCGCCCGCCGCGGTATCCCGGTGGCCGAAACCCAGGCCGGCAAGTCGGCGCTGCCGGACGACCACCCGATGAACCTCGGCTCGATCGGCGTCACCGGTACCTCCGCCGCCAACAAAGCGGCTGCCGAAGCCGATCTCGTCTTCGCCGTCGGCACGCGGCTGCAGGATTTCACCACCGGTTCCTGGGCGCTGTTCCAGAATCCGGCGCGCCGCCTGCTGTCCTTGAATGTCCAGCCCTACGACGCCGCCAAGCACCGCGCCGCGACTCTGGTTGCCGACGCGGCGGTGGGGCTTGCGGCGCTCGACCAGGCGCTCGGCGACTACCGAGCCCCGGCGTCCTGGGGCGATGCGGCACAGCAGGCCAAGGCGGCATGGCAGTCGGCGGCCAAGGCCGCCACAGCGGCGAGCAACGCGCAGCCGCCCAGCGACGCCCAGGTGATCGGCGCCGTGCAGCGCAGCGCCGGGCCCGACAGCGTCGTGGTCTGCGCCGCCGGCGGCCTGCCCGGCGAGCTGCACAAGCTGTGGCAGGCGGCGGCGCCGGGCAGCTACCACCTGGAATACGGCTATTCCTGCATGGGCTACGAGATCGCCGGCGGGCTCGGCGGGAAGCTGGCGCGTC